>CANQHS010000023.1 GCA_947623795.1 uncultured Clostridia bacterium
TGCTCGTGAGCGGCGGACACACCGCAATAATTAAGGTTAAGGACTACAATCATCACGAGATTATTGGCAACACACTGGACGATGCGGTGGGCGAGTGTTTCGACAAAGTTGCGCGTGTGCTAGGGCTGGGCTATCCGGGCGGACCAAAGGTGGACAAACACGCCGAAAATGGAAAGGCAAACATAGTGTTCACCAAGCCGGACAATTTGGGCTATAATTTTAGTTTTTCTGGCAAAAAGACTGCTGTTATAAATTATATCCATAAGTTGCAGCAACGCGGGGAAGAATTGCCAATCGACGACATTTGCGCAAGTTTTGAAAAGTGTGCTATCGATGAGTTGACCGAAAAAACAATACGTGCTTGCAAGAATTTTAATATTGATAAAGTTGTGATTGCTGGCGGAGTTTCTGCAAACAAAAAATTAAGGCGGGATTTGACATCTCTTGCCCAACAAAACAACATCAAATGCTATGTTCCTGACATGCAATATTGCACGGACAACGCCGCCATGATTGGCAGTGCGGCATACTATCAATATCTGGCGGGAATTGGCATTGCCGACCTAACCCTCGCCCCAAATCCAAGTTTAAGTTTGTAGGGGCAACTCTCGTTATTGCCAATTTGCTGCATTGCATTTCGCAAATGTAGGCCTTTTGCTCGGTTGCCCCTCTCTATGAGGGACAACCAGCGAGCTGTTTTTCCCTCATGACTCCTTTTCCTAATAAAAGAGGTATAATGATTATGAAAGCTAAAATTGTCGAAAATGATAAGATTATTGATGTTGAAGTGTTCACCTATTTGTGGTCGGCAAAACGTTATGATATCATCGTCTATTTTGATAGCAATTTAGGAGAACTCAAAACATATTTTTGTATGAATCCAAAAAGGCAAGGATTTATTGTTGACGCATCCACGCAAGATGATTGGATTAAATTAAATAACGATGTCGAGGGTTATAGTTGGATTTTGCCTTACATTAAACAAGAAAAGGATAGTTTTATCATTTTAAACGGATACGACATCGACAAATGCAAGGCTTTGCAAAACAGTGTATTAATTCCAGATTGGCACGAAATTAAAACTACAAAAGATGTGGAAAGCGTTATGTGTGCAAGTTTTGGCTTTCATGATTCTTGTGTTGACACTTTGGAAAAATCTGGCGACAAAATGAAAATCGTGTTCGACAATTCTGGTTGGGGTTGCAATATCGAATTTGAGTTAATTGGAAATCCAGAAACAAATTTGGTGCAAAATTATGGTGCGGGCGGATTAAATGAATTAGATTATTATGACCTAATATTTTGCTCGTCAATGTTTTTTGAAAATGGTTTTGTATATTGGGTTGATGATGACAAAGTTAATTCAACAAAAGACATTAAAAGTGATTATTTTTATTTTAAAGCGAACAGAGTTAGATGGAAATTGATTATTGTTTAAGGAGTGAATCTATGATTGAATTTAAAGGGAAGTTTGATGAAAATGTGTTTAAGAGCGTGAACAAACGCTCGTTTAAAACAACGTCGATTGTGCTTTTGGTTTTGTGCGCCATTTTGCTTGTGTTGGGCATTGTGGGTGTAGTTTGGGGAGAGGATGCAGTTGACCACAATTTGGGATTGGAACTCATTGCTTGGTCAGTAATTTTCTATCCGCTATTTTGCGGCATATATTTCATTATGCGGAAATTTGTTAAGCCGACATCTGCTTTGATGAGTGCAGACACCGAACAACAATTCCAATTTTTTGAAGATAGGTTTATGTGTTCGCAAACAAAGGGCGAAGAATTTAACGACTTTATGCAAGCAAAATATTCAGTTTTGTTTAGAGTGATTGAAACCAATGAACAATATTTTTTGTACCTAACACGGACGCAATGTTTTGTTATTAACAAGGCAGACATTACATCGGGCTCGATTGACGAACTTAACGAAATTTTGCATAAGGCGATGGGCGAAAAATTCAAAAACTTGAAAAAATAAATTAAAAAAGCGAATTGGAATTTGTCGAAAAGCAATTCCTAAATTAATCTAGTGATATTATTTAACGGGGAAAATGTGCAAAATGAAGAAATTGGAACAGGAAAATATTAAAAATTCAAAAAATTATATTGACGAACACAAAAAATGTGTTAAAATGGCTTATGTTAAGTTGTTGCCATTTTTAACGAGCGAGTTTAATTTGACAAAAGCGAAAATTCAAGATTTGGCAGTGCAGATTGACAATCATGACAACTCTAAATACGAGCCGAGCGAACTTGTGCCTTATGCAAACTATTTCTTTGGAGCGAGATCAGACGAGACAATTGAAAATTTTAAGGTGGCGGCAATGCAGCACAAATTAAAAAACGCACATCACCCCGAGTTTTGGGATGGGAAAGATATGCCACTAAATTATATAATCGAAATGGTGTGCGATTGGTGGGCATTTAGCATCGCTAAAAACGATTTAACAAAAACTCTCGCCTGGTACGACACAAACAAACAAAAATTAAATTTGTCACAAAACACAACCGAAATTGTCGAAAAAATCCTAACAATAATCCGCACAAACTTCACTTAAATGTCATTCTGAAAACGCACTGCCCTCATGTCATACCGACCAAGTGAGCAAAGCGAACGCGTGGAGTGTATCTCTTCAATGTCTTGCCGAGCGTAGTTGAGGCATCCCCATAAAAAGAAAAAGTAACTCACTTCGATTATGGGATTCTTCACTTCATTCAGAATGACATAGGGGGTGCGTAAAAGTATTAATAACAACCTCTTAAAAAAAGGAAGGTGAGGATGAGAGGAAAACGCAATCGGGGCCCCCATAAGAACTATGTTCGACATGGGGTTAATGGCGGTGTCCTTTCATATATGAGGAGTGAACAAGCAAAAAACGAAATTTGCGTTTAGCAAATGAGAAAAAGCGCAGTTTGTGACGTTGTCATTCTGAGCGAGTGAAACGAGTCGAAGAATCTCAACCTCTTTCATATAACTTTTAAAGAGTAAACTCAGTGCTCTTTAAAAGTAGAGGAGCAACCGAGCCCTAGGCTTACGTTTGTGAGTTTACGAACAAACTAGCAGGTGAGAGTTGCGACGAGCTCCCATGGTGTAGTGGATAACACAATGGTCTTCGGAACCTGCTCGCCTTTGCAAGTTAATATCTCGCCGAGCAAAAGTATTTGCCCTTGCTCGATTGGCACTTGCAGGCTGCGCTCCCCACTGCGGCATTCGCCTTGCGGGGTCCCCTTTGCTCAATGGTTCCTAAAATAACTTAATAAATTATGCTCTCATGGTGTAGTGGATAACACAATGGTCTTCGGAACCATTGAGGAGGGTTCGAGTCCTTCTGGGAGCGCCAAAATTTATTTTAAAAAATAGCGAATTGGCGATTTTTTTTGTTGCGGAAATGGGCTGTTTAGTGTTTGACTAAAAAAAATTTTTATGTTATATTCACAAAAAGGGGAAATATGAATTTTTTAGTGCTAGCTGTTTCAATTATCTTGTTTTCGTTGATTTTTTTCATATTTTTCTTGTTTTTTAAGAAAAAATTGCCAATTGTTTATAAAATTGCTTCAATTTTGATTGCGGTTTTATTTTTTGTTTGGTTTTTGCTCTCGGGCGGAAGTTTGCTTGAAAATGCGCTTTTGCAATATAGCAATCCGTTTGAAAACAAATTTTTGTGTGTTGCCACAGCCATCGCTTGCTGGCTAACCTTCATAAACACAGTGCTTTTAACAATTTATCCGCTTTTTAAATATAATGTGCTCAAAAATTTGGCTAAAACTTTTTCGCTTTTAACATCAATTTGGAGCATCGCGTTTTTAAATCAGCTTACATTTAATTTCACAGGCACAACAAGCTTTAATTTAACAAGTGCATTAATTTCAGTTTTTGTTGGATTGTTGTTTGCTTATTCGCTACATTTGTGCATAACAAATCGCGGCTTTTATATTCCAAAAAGTGAGCTAAAAGAATTCTTTGTTGGGCTTATAATTGTTTTTGTTTTCAGCATTCCGCCATACATGCCAAAACTTATGTTTGGCAACGTTGGAATAAATTTAGCAAAAGAGCTATTAATTTTCCATAGAATATACATCTATTTGTCGTTCATATTTTTGTTTGGGCTATATTTCTTGCTTAAAACTAAAGAGGCAAATTATTGCCGCATGGTGCTGCTCTATATTTCGCTTGTAACGCTAATTAGTTATTGCAGAAATTATGATTTTTCAATCTTTGCAACACCAACAAATTGGCCGCTGCACCTTTGCAACACCGCAATGTTCATAATTCCGCTTTGCTTGCTATTCAAGTGGGAAAAATTGTTTTATTTCACATTTTTCATCAACGTTGTTGGCGCATTTTTTGCCATGCTCATGCCAAACTATAGCGCGGGCCTTTCCGCAGTTTCAAGCCAAGTTGTTGCCTTTTGGATAAATCACATTATGGCTTTTATTATGCCAGTTTTGATTGTGCTCTTAAAAGTCTATCCGCGCCCAAAGCTCAAACATTTCATCTATTCCATGATCGCGTTTGCCGTGTATTTTGGATTGGTGCTATTTATAAATGCTTGGTTTAGCAACTTTAAAGCAGATGTGGATTTCTTCTTTTTGAATTCAGACTTCATTGTGGCAAAACTGGGCACATGGGCGGAGAACACGCGAAACATCGTTTGGTCATTTAAGATAAAAGGCCTAACTTTCACATTCTATCCGCTATACCAATTCTTGTTCTTCTTGGTCTATATTCTGCTTGGCTTGGCGATGTGGTTTTTGTATGTATGGATTTTTAACATTGAAGATTTTTATGCAACTTTAAAAGAAAAAAACAGAAAGATAAAATTGGACGAACTAATTTTGAAAGAAAAATATAATAAAAAAGAGGTGAACGAGTGTATGAATAAAAATTCTTGCGGAAAGTTGGTTTTGAAAGATGTTAGCAAACGCTATGGCAACAACAAAACTTTTGCGGTTGAAAACATCAGTTTTGAAGTTAAAGAGGGCGAAATCTTAGGCTTTTTGGGCCCAAACGGTGCGGGGAAAAGCACAATTATTAAATGCGTGGTCGGGATTCAGCCGGCAACCTCGGGCGACATCGAAATTAATGGCTACGACATTGAAAAACAACCCGTTAAAGCCAAGATGCAGTTTGGCTTTGTTCCCGACCATTACGCACTTTATGAGAACTTAACTGGGCGGGAATATGTTAACTATATTGCCGACCTTTATGGCGTTAGCATTGAGGATAGAAACGAGCGATTGTTTAAGCTCATTAAAAATTTAAACATGCAAGATTCGTTCGACAATCAGATTAAGACATACAGCCACGGCATGAAGCAAAAAATTGCAATCATGTCCGCGCTCGTCCACAACCCAAAATTGTGGATTTTGGATGAACCGCTAACCGGGCTCGACCCAATTTCGATTTATCAGGTTAAAGAGTGTATGCGAAACCACGCAAAAGATGGCAATATCGTCTTCTTTTCCAGCCACATCATCGACATTGTGGAAAAGCTTTGCACCCGCATAATAATTTTGAACAACCACAAAATTGAAGCGGACATAACAATAGACAAATTACGCAAAAAAGGAGTGAGCCTAGAGGAATTCTATTTGAAGACTATCGGGCAAAAATTGGAATAATGGCAAATTTTTCGACAATTGTAAAAATGCAACTTAAAGAGAAAATAAACATTTCCTCTTTAAAAAATAAAAAGCAGACCTTGTTTAAGGTCGTTTTTGGCGTGCTTAGATTTATTATTGTTGTTGCCATTGCATATTTGTTGTTTTATGTCAGCAATTTGCTAAACTTGTTTTCGATAATAAACCATATTCCGCTTAGCGTCATCGCAGTTATTTTTGCAATTATGTATGTGCTAAATTTCATTAGCAGCGTGATAACGCTAACCAAGTCGCTTTATGAGGCGAGCGACAATCAATTGCTAATCACTTTGCCCGTTAATGCAAACGTTGTTTTTGTTTCAAAACTTGTCGTCCACTTAGTTCACGAAATTAATAAAACATTTTCGTTTATCGCGCCCGTTTTGTTCGCATATGGAATCGTTTCTGGCTTGCCAATTGTGTTTTATGTTTGGATGCCACTAATGCTTTGCTTGCTCGCTGTGTTCACCGTGCTACTTTCTGGCCTTGTTTCAATACCTTGGGTCATGATAATGAAATTTTTGAATAGATTCAAAATTCTAAAGTGGGTCATTGCAATAGGCTTAATTTCGTGCTTAATATATTTCGCATTTTATTTAATAAGGCTCATTCCAACAAATATAAATATAATAAGCAGTTGGCGAGAAATTTCGATTGCTTTGCGTGAATTTTTGTCTTGGTTTACGAAAAATTTCAGCTTGATTTATATCTTTGTCGTTTTCTTGTGCGGATATTATGAAAATTTCCATGTTCAATTTTTCACCTCTTATAGTTATATCGTGCCGCTTGTTTTGCTCGCTTCAATTGTGGTGTTAATTTTATTGAACATGTTGCTCTCTCGCCCGATGTATTTAAAGGCGATTTCATCCAATTTTGAATTTAACAAAAAGAGCATAAAGCAAAAGAAAAATGTTGAGCTAAATAGCGACATTTCGTCCGCATTTTATGAAACGAAAAAGATTGTTCGCAATGCGGATGTGTTGCTAAATTGCGCGCTAACAATCATTGTTGCGCCAATCGTCATGTTTGCGCTAAACAAAATTTATGGTGCGATAGACACTCGACTTTTTGGCGATTATTTAACCATTGCGTTTAACATCTTAATCATTTTGCTTTTCACCCTTTCAACCAATATCTCTGTTGCATCAATTTTTAGCCGCGATGGCAACAGTTTTTACATCAACAAAACCACACCAAAAAGGCCGCAGCACATTTTGTTTTCGCGTCTCTTGTTTAATATGTTCATAAGCCTCATTGTGCTTGGCGGATGTTGCGCTGTGTTCTTCCATTTTGCTAGCATTAAAATTCCAGACAAAGTGCTTATATTTTTAAGCCTATATTGTGTGAATTTAATCCATCTATTTTGGAGCGCGGAAATGGACTTTTTAAATTTGCAAACGCACGCTTTTGGCTTGGAAGGCAAGGCAACAAAAAATCCAAACGAAATGAAATCCACAATCCTATCGTTTGGCATAAGTTTGATCGTTTTTGGAATTGTTGCATTCTTTTTGATAAATGACAGCAAGAACTTTTTCATCAAATTGTTCTTCTTGAGTGCGGCAGTTTTAATCTTGCGCGTGGTGCTATTTAGCTATAAGGCAAAAATATTGTTTAGGGAGAAATAAATGCGGAAATCTGTTGTGTTTTTCATCTCAATTATGTTCATCGCTTCCATCGTTGTGGTGTCGTTTTTTGGCATGCAAGTCCGCATTGACCAATTCAAAACTTATATCACGAAAATTGAAATTACAACATATGACAAAATTGTTGGCGACACAAAATATTTGACCATAGATTATGTTGGCAGCAACGACACCTTTGTTGCAATCCGCTATAACATCACGCCAGACGTGGACACAGTTAAGGACGCAATCAAATTTTCAATTTCTGGCAACACCTATAAGGACGAGGAAGGAACAACGCACACTTTTGCCGATATTAAGCCAGAAAATGGAATTTTGGAATTTTTTGAATACACCACTCGCGCGGTGACGATAACGATTTACCCAACCGATGGCGGCGCTGCCTCGCCCGACCGAGTTGTTGTTATGCTAAGAAGAAATATTTAGCGAAAATTGTGTTATTTTGTTGCTTTTGAGATATAATATTGATATAATCAAAACAGCAAAAAATAATTTAATCAGGGGGGGGGTATATAGATGAAAAAACTTAAAGTTATATTATTTTCATTGCTTTTGTGTTTTAGCACAATTTTCGTTGCTGCGTGCAACACTCCAAAAACCAAGGATGTTAGCTCGGTCAGCGCGGAAAATTTAAAACAATATTATTATTTGGAAGAGGAACTAGATTTATCTCAAATTAAAATTGATGTTACATATGCAGATAAATCCACTGGGACTCTAACAAAAGGCGAGTTCGACATTGGATCGGCAAAACCAAAGGATGGCACAGAATTTGTTTTGGACACGGACGGACTTTCCGAGAAAATGGAAGGAAATTCGCTATCAG
The DNA here is from genome assembly GCA_947623795.1 of uncultured Clostridia bacterium. GTDB lineage: Bacteria > Bacillota > Clostridia > Christensenellales > UBA1242 > Onthoplasma. Next base: position 8,109 of record CANQHS010000023.1, read on the forward strand.
ACGCGGTGGGCAGCTATGATTTTAAAGTCACCTTGCTTTCAAACAACAGGCAATATGACCTTATGACCGTCGTTGTGGATAACGACATGAGCCATGCTTACATTATGGCATCTTATAGCAAGCCAGACAATTTCGCAGACCGTGACAAATACACTGCCGGCGGCTCGCAAGATGATGAGGCAAACTTTAAATTATATGAGGACACAACTTTAACGATTGGCAACGATAACCCTATTGACATCGAGCCTAAGTTCTCTTTAAGAAGCCTTGAGGACGATAACGTTGTGGATAGTGCGAACATCGACATCAACCTTAATGTTGAAGTTAAAAACGAGCAGGGCTCAGTTGTTGCCAACGATAACTCTGTTTATACAGTTGAAGGCAACAAATTGAAATTTGCGGACACGATCATTGGCGAAACTTACACAATAACTGTAACTCCAACCGACTTTGATGATCCAGATTTCACATATTCAATTAAAGTTAAAGTTGAAGATGGCTATAACATCTATAACGCATACGAACTAGGGTTAATTAACATCGAGGAAGAAGGCGTTGCAGCCGCTCGCTCGACCTATTTCTATGGTGGAGTTTCTGTTCCTTTATTCCAAAATAAAGAAAGGCCAAACGAATCTAAGGCATCAGTTGTTTATAACGACATTTGGAAAAATTTCTTGATGACAAAAGGCTTTACAGAAGAGGACATCAAACCTGTCAGCGCAGTTTTCTTGCTTAAAGACATCTCAGTTGAAGCAGATGACCTACCTAGCGAATATTTTATTCAACCTGAAGAAAATGAATATGCTGCGGGCTCACTAAGAGACTTCAGTTTCTTATATCAACGCCTTTTGACTAATAATGACTTCACGGTTAACGGCAATTATTTCAAATTGAATTTTGAAAATATAAGAGAAGGCCGCTCAATTCGCCTAAAAGAAGAATCAAATTTGACATTCTATAATGAAGGATCTGACGTCACAGACTACAAAGCAGGGCACTCATCCGTGTTTGCATTTGTAGGCTTACAGAACAACTCAACTCAAGGCAAAGGCTATATTAAAAACCTAGACATCAACGGAAACGGCTACACCAAAGACTTAAATATTACCGACGAAAACAAAAATGCAATTTTGGCAAAATCTGGCTCATTAATGTTTGTTAAGGCATTAAAAGCTGGCGTTCAAGTTGACAACACACTTGGCAAAAATTTCTTGATTGGATTTTATCCAGAAGAATGCATAACTCCAAACACTGGCATAGACATTAACGACTCTAAGCTTTTCGATTGCTACAACAGTGCAATCTTTAGCTTCCTAAGTTCGTATGGCGGAAACGCTAAGAACAGCGAATTTAAGCGTTTTGGCGGCCCTGTTATATTCTTGCTCAGCGCGGACGATGGAAAACCTAACTCAATAACAGCAACATTCAACTTTGACGAAGCTTCAGAGCTAGAAAGTTATGTTGGCGGCAACGAAGCTTGGTTTGCAATGAATGGCGCAAATGGCATCGTTACAAAAATTTTGGGCATAGATACAGCGATGAGCGACTACCTTCATAAAACCATTGTTAGCCCTTATGTGGATAAAGAAGGCATCACACATAATGATAAAAAAGTTTTGAACTTGATTTGCTTGTCTATGGACCGAGCTTATCTTAGCTCTCACCGCACAGACATCCCAACAAAATTGACATGGGGAGATGTTGAATTTGACACCACTATTGACCCTGATGGTCAAAGCGATGCTCTTGCTAACTTCTTTAATAAAGCAAAACAAATAGCAACAGCGGCGCATTTCAACGAAATGCCACCTGTTATCGCTGGCAGCACGAGCGGAAAGTGTTTCTTCACTGGCAGCAAATTTACAACCACAGGTGTGGACACCTACACAGGTCCATTCGAAGGCAAGTTCTGTTATCTTATGTATGCATACGGGGAGACCTCATTGGCTGCAATGTTTGAAATGAAAAGCGTAGCTTAGCAACACATAGGCAAATAGCTATAATGATAAGCGTTTAGCAAATTCTATATAGCAATATCGCGCAATTGGCATTTAACAAACTGCACAATCTTGCTTGCAAACTTATTACAATAAAAAAATAGCGGCAACGCTATTTTTTTCTAACCTTATTAAAATTTAAAATATAAAAATTCTCTTTTGCTAACATAACTTTTATTTGTTGGTTTTTGTGTAGAAGGTGGATTTGCGTTCGCCATGTTTTTGAATTGTTCCGCTATTCAACAATTGTTTTAGGCATCTTTCGATTGTTGTTTCGGACAAAGTTGGGCAGAGTGCCACAATTTCAGATTTTGTAAATTTCCCTAATTTTGTGTTTATTGAGTCTTGCACTTGAGTTAAAGCTTTGGATTTATTTTCAATTAATGATTTTGCTCGTGTGTCAAAATCCCTATACGCTTTTAAAATTACCGACAACATATATTTTATAAATTCCGTAGGATTATTGTTATTTTCCATCCAGCCAATTGAGCTAATTTGCAAAGCGTCATAATATTTGTCTTTTGTTTCTTCAATTATTTTTTCAATTGAAATAAACTTTCCAATGCTATAATCAAACTTATACAATAACAACAAAGTTAGCAGCCTACTCATTCTACCATTGCCATCATTGAACGGATGAATGCAAAGAAAATCCAAAATAAATATAGGAATTAAAATTAGCGGGTCAACATCAAATTTGCTAGATGTTATGTTAAATTCCTCGCATAATCTTTCCATGGCCTCTGGGGTCTTGAAAGGTTCTAGCGGCTGAAACCTAATAAACGAACTTCCGTCCGCTTTCGTCTCAGTGATGTAGTTTTGAACATTTTTAAATTTTCCGCCAATTGACTTTTCGGAATATTTATATAGCTCGCCATGCAGTTGCAAAATATATGAACTTTTAAGAGGGATATATTCATAATTTTCATGAATTATATTTAGCACATCGCGATAGCCCAAAATTTCCTTCTCATCCCTATTTTTTGGCGTAGTTTTATTGTTTAAAATTTGTTTAATACGCGTGGATGTTGTAACAATTCCTTCTATTTTATTTGATGCCTCAGTGCTTTGAATTTTTGCAATGTCAACAAGTTTGTTGACTTTTGATTTATTCTTTAATTCGATGTTGGACAATCGGCCTTTGAACTCATGAATTTGAGAAATATATCCCAAAATTTCATTATCCCAACGCACATCCTTATATTTTGAATAATTGAATAATTTCATTGTTTTCCACCTTTTATTGCATCATTATATCACTTTTGATGCAATAAATCAAGCGTTTATGACAATTTTATTGCATCATTTTGTGTAATTTGATGCAATAAAACGAGTTTTTGCAAAAAGTTCCGCATTTAATTTATGGGATTCTTCGATTGCGTGCTGGCACATGTCTTCCTGAGCATTCGGGGTCCCCATAAGAACTGTGTTCGCAATGGGGTAAAATGTCGAAGGATCTGCCAGCACTCCACTCAGAATGACATAAGAGATACACTCGACTCCGCGTCGGCGATGTCATACTGAGCGCAGTCGAAGTATC
>CANQHS010000024.1 GCA_947623795.1 uncultured Clostridia bacterium
CTATGACCTTTGTTAGATCCCCAGAGGCAAAATGAATCTCTTTCCCAGTTTTCAGATCCACCGCCACGGCAAAATATGGAATATTGAGTTGCTCAATGCGGCTAACGGGCAAAGATTGCTTAATTATCGCTTGCAATCCATCCAAACTCGACGGCAAAAAGCCGAGTTTTGAGTGCTTGAAGTCCTTATTTTTTATGCCATATGTTAGTTTGTACATATCTTCATATGTAAGTCCACTTGCGTAGAGCGCACCAAACAAACTGCCCGCGCTCGACCCCGCCACAGCATCAAACTTTATGTTATAGTCCTCAAATGCCTTGAAAGCGCCAAGATATGAAAAGCCACGCGTGCCACCACCGCTCAAACAAAGCGCCACTTTGTGCTTTTTCTTAAATTTTTTAACAGATTTTTCATCAGCTGGCTGTAAACTCATATCGTTAGTATTCTCTAAAATTTGAAAAATAGCACAAAAAAATCCCTAAAATTAGGGATTTTTTATTATTTATTTCCGTTTTCGCCTTCGCCATTGCCTTCGCGAATTTTTTGAAGAGTTGCATTTGTGGTTGCAATGTCTTCTTCAATGCTTGCGATTTGTTCGGTTAAGATGTTGTTTGTGCGTTCCAAAATTGGGAATCTATCTTTATTTGCATTAACAACATCTTCGCAATGTTGAACGCTTAATCTCAAGCCATCAAGGAATTCAAGTTCGTTTGCCAATTTTTCTGCTTTTTCTTTGTCGATATCAACATAGTTGTTAACGCCATACAAAGCAACTTTTTGATTTGCAACTTGAGCTTCTTTCCTTCTTAATTTTGCTTGGTCACGTTCAAGAGTTGTCATCATCTTTTTAAGTGGACGATATTCTTTTTGGTTAACTCTAAATTCGCGTTTTGCCTTTTTCAATCTTTCATCCAAAACTGCAAGCCTATCAAGGCATTCTTGTTCAGTTTGGCTGACAGCAACAACTGGAGCTTCAACAGTTTCAGGTTTTGTTTCTTCTTGAACTGCTTCTTCCTTATTAGGTTCTTCAGTTGATTCTGCTTGTTTCAAAAGTTCGTCAATGCTATAAGATTCCAACTCTTCGCTCATCTTAGGTTCTTCAGCGTTGGCATTTTCGTCGTCAACAACTTCGTCTGAGATTTCGTCGAGCAATGAATCCAAATTTTCATCATCTTCTTTTTCGTTTTGTGCTTTTAAATCATTTTCAATTTTTGCAATTTCAGCTTCATCTTCATCATCAAGAGCGAAATTGTCTGTTTCATCAGCGTTCGCTAGTTCAGCTTCTTTTTCTGCCTTAGCTTCGTTGATTGCTTCAAAGTCATATTCCTTGCCACTATCGGTTGGGTTTTCAATTTGTTTATATTGAGTGTAGTCCAAAGTTTGTGTGGTTTGGGTGTTTTGAGGTCTCCTATCATTATCAAAAGCACCAATAATCATGTGTGCAACGAAAGCGATTATGCCCCCGGCAACAATAACAATGGCAACAATTGCCAAAATACTTGCAAAAGCCATCCATGCGTCCATAATTTTTCTCCTTTTATCGATGACATTATTATACAGCAGATTAAAAAATTTTTCAATACCTTTTTTAAAAATTTTTCAAAAAATTTTCATTTTTTTCAATTTTTTGGTGTAAATTTACCAAAATTTTAACTTTTTAACTGTTTCTAAGCCCTTTTGGATAATAATTTTTAAATTTGCCATCGCTAAGTTTAAAGCCACCCACCGGGCAGGAATTTATGAGCACCGCGCCGAAACCATCTAATGCATTTATGCTAAGTATTTCGCCTTTTAGATAGCTTGATGCCTCTTTTGAATTGAAATCTAGGTCAATTTTATTTTTAAAATCTTTCCCAAAAGCGGAAAAAAGATAGTGATTTGGCACAAATCTATTTATTTTTTCGTCCAGCACTAAAACGCCAGGACTAAAATAATTCACATCTTTTTTTATGATTTCGGGCATTTTTATGTGAAAAATGCTGTTTTTATATTCAAAAAGATTGAAATTTTCATCTACAATGTTTTTTAAAAACTCGCCCGCCTTTTTATTTTGTTTTAATTGCAAAGTTTTATTTGGACTTAAATCATTTTGTTCGAACTTTTTTAGCATGGCAACAAATTGCCCTTCGCCTTTGTTCTTATTCGGATATAATCTCTTTGCCTCTGGCATATTTATGCCGGGAGAAAAATTTCCATCGATATTTTGCAACTCATATTTATGTTTTTTTATAAATTCGCTTATCACTTGTTCATTTTCTTCATATGAGTATGTGCAAGTGGAATAAATTAATGTCCCGCCCGTTTTCAAGCAATCATTTGCCCGCTCTAATATTTCAAGTTGGCGTTCGGCACACATTTTGGGCAAATTTTCGTTCCATTCGTCCACAACTTCTTGCCCGCGTCTAAACATCCCCTCGCCACTACAAGGCGCGTCCACCAAAATGACATCAAAAGTGTTAGCATAAGCATATGCCAAATTTTCGGGTTTTTCGTTTGTTATAACCACATTTTTAAGCCCCATTCTTTCGACATTGGAATATAGAATTTTGCATCTTGAAAAATTGATTTCGTTTGACACTAGCACGCCATTTTGTATCCTATTTGCTATTTGAATTGTTTTTCCGCCAGGAGCGGCGCACATATCCAAAACAATTTCATCGCCCTTAAAGTTATGAGCATTGACGGTAAACATAGCACTTGGGTCTTGAACATAAAACGCGCCCGCATGATGGAGCGGATGTTTGCCCTTCTTTTCGCTATCAATATAAAATCCGTTTTTTTCATATTCTATTGGCGAAATTGAAAAATTGACGATGTTTTTGAAGTTTTTTGTGGAAATTTTGTTGTTATTAACAAAAATTCCTTTAACTTCTTTTTCCCCTAAACTTTTTTCAAAATCGGGATATTCATCGCCAAGAATTGTTTGCATTCTTTTTAAAAATGGAATTGGCAAATTTAACATAATTAAATTATAGCAGAAAGTTTAAAAAAACACCACATTTTGTTGATTTTTTTTGTTATTTTATTTAAACTATCTATATAAGGGGTAAAATATGCGTCCATTTGATATAATAAGGCAAAAACGCAGGTTTGTTATGTTTAGCGAAAAAACAAAAGATGCCGTTTTGGAAGTAAACGCATTTTTTGGTAAATATAACATGCATTTTGAAGAAAGAATTAAAAAAAGATTCATTTATTATGACACGCCAAATTTTGATTTGCAAAAATCCAATATAGTGTTATTTAAAACAATAATAGGTCCGTTGTGCGAACTAAATATGGCAACGGAAAAAATAAGCAGCACTTCGCTTTACACCTTGCGCACAAACTATAAGCATTTTAAAATTCCTGTTAAGCCCGCCGACCGACCAATTAAGCACAAGGAATTTTTGATTAACAACTTCAAGGCAATGTTCTTTTCTTCGCTCGGATTCGACCCGGAATTCTTGATGCAAAAACTAAAGCCAATGTACATTCTTGACACAATCAGCAACGAATATCGCAGCACAAACATAACAGGGCTTAAAATAACCTATTCATTCGACCAAGATCTTTACACAAATATGGACAACAACGTTGCAACCAAAGCAAACATTTTGACAATATATCAACATAGCGGCGAAAACACAAATGACGATTTTGAGGATTTGATTAGCAAACTATCTCGTTATTGCAAAGAGCTCACAGCAACAAGCGAAACAAAAATTATGATTGCAAGAAGAATGACCAAAGAAAAGCCAATTTCAGCAAAAGAAAAAGCAAAATTGGAAAAATTGAAAAATAACAAAACAAAAAAGAAATCGTTTTAAAAAACTGAGCAATTGCTCAGTTTTTTATTCCGTTTCTTCTGTTTCCTCTTTTTCTGGAATATCCGCAGTAAGATAAACGCCAATCATCTCTTCTTTTTCATCATCAAAAATGTTGGTTAGTGCAAGCCTATGAAGATAGTTGTTTGAGCCAACTTTTTTGTAGAAATAAAGATAGTGTTCATCAAGGTCAAATTTAACATCATTTTCGCAGCCCTCAGTTGAATTGTTTATAAAATCGGAAATTGTTGCTATTGTGGTTATTGTCAAAGTACTGTTAGGCTGTTGAGATTTTGCAACATTTACAACTTTAACATTATTGTTGTTATCATAATAAATCATGTTGCCATTATCTTGGAAACCAATAACATTAATTTCGGTTGCATCATCATCTTCAAGGATTGTTCGTGGGCTGACAAGGTTGTTGCCAGCAAAATCCACACATGCAACCGCATTGTCAACGATTGCAATGATTCTTGATGCGTCGTTTAGCAAATAAATATTGTCGAATCTAGCTGAGTCGTTAAACAATTTTTTGAAATCGGCCTCGGAAACATTTGAGCGATAGAAGTCTTTATGGTTGCCATCCTCATTTTGCATTTCATAATACACATAGTTTCCGCCAACAAATTTCAAAACTGGCTCTTTAGTTTGTTCGCTGCCGAAATCGGTTGAAGAGTTGGTGTAGACATTATATTGTTTTAGTTGATATTTGCTATCTTTGTTGACAACATAGAAAATGTGTTTGCCTAAATCATCCTGGCCAACACCAGTTAAAACGATGCTGGAAACATCTGTTGCAACAGTTTGAACGGATGCTTTATTGGCTAAATTTACTCTCAATAAGCGATTTGAAATTTCGCCATGATCCAAGTTCGTGCCTTTTTCATAAATTAGCAAGTTTACATTTGTGCCGTCAGAATAGAAATTATATTGCAAATTCGAATTGTTAACTTCGGTTGTATATAGTGTTTCAACATCGCTATTGCTGTTTAGTTTTATGCGGTTAAAGTTCACCCTGTCAACCGCCCATGAGCCATGCACATCGTCCTCTTCACTAGGACTTGTGAAATACAAATATTCGCCAAAGATGTATAGGCCAGTAGCTTGAAAGCCGCAAAGTTTGCTTGAAATGATCCAATAATAAGAATCGTCGAGAAGTTCATCCTCGTTCAAAACTGGATTGCCATTTTCATCAAGTTTTGTGACCATTAGTGCGCCGAGTGTGTAGCTAGCGTTTCTAGATAAACTTGTGCTGGCCGTTTGATGACCATTAACAAAATACAAATAGTCGCCCTTTTTAACAACCAAGCCGCCATTGCCCTCGACTTCGCCAGCTGGCATAGGGAACAAAACCACATTTTTCTTACAAGCGGCAAGCCCCAAACAGAACACGCAAATTAATACGCAAATCAATATCTTTGTAAACTTTTTCATTTTTTCTCCCAAATATGTTTTATTTTAACACATACTTTAATATTTGTCAATAAAACTTTAAACTATTCTTTTTATGAATTTATAATTTTTAAAGGCTAAAAGATAAAAATCGGGCAAATTTTTGCAAAATCCGCATGGAAGGATTATATTTTAACAATTTTCTTGTACTATCTTAAACTTTGCCCCGCTATAATAGAAATATGAAAAGCAAAACTATCATAATTTCATCCAACAGCGCCAATTCTGGGCGTGGGATTTTGACATTATACATTGAAGATGAACTTTTAAAATGCAAATTGCGATTATATAATGTGAATAAACTAAATAAATATTGCAAACTTGGCGTTTATCACAACAACGAAGTTTTTAGTGCCAATTTGATTGAACGCGAAGGGGTGTATTTTAGTAGCCTTGTGGGCGATTTCGACATGGATTCGGATTTTTATTGTGCAATTATCGACACAAGCGAAAGCAACAAAGTTTTGCTTTCTGGCGGCACTTATGCTGGATTTTATTTTAACGACAACTCAGTTTTTGAAGATAACGAGCCAAAAGCGGACAATTCTATAGATTTAGACAACAATACAAAATTAGAGAGCGTCAAAAAAAATGATGATGAAACTTGCCCATCCCCCGATTGTGCACATTGCAAATATAAAGAATATTTTTATAACGAAACGCCAAAAGTTCTCAATGCGGATGAAATTCCAAATGAAAATAAAGATAAAAAAATTGAAGAAAATGCGGCAATTCCTACAATTATTGATAGCATCTTGCCTCAATTTGATTATATTTTTAAAAATTATGAGCAAAATGGCGAATTAAATGGGCTTATTGACAATTCGAAATTTGTTAACATGAACGAAGGCGATTATTCGCTTGGCGCCATCTATGAAAACGGCAACATAAAATATATTTGCTACGCCGTCAAAGCCAACTATAACTCCCCCGCCCCAGACGAACTTGGCAAACACTATCAATGGCTGCCGCTCGACAAAGATGACCCGCTAAGCGATGGCTATTATCTTGTTTTTCAGGATGCAAACGACTTAAAGATTATTGATGTTTAAAAAACTCGCTTAAAGCGAGTTTTTTATAATGTGGATCTATAATGTACTTCTTTCGCATTTTCAAGGCAATCAATCAAATCTTGTTCCATCTTATCAACATCATTAATCAATATAGGATCAGACACATTATCTTTTATAATTTGCAAAACTTGCAAAACGCTTTCTGCCTTTTCATAAATATCCCCATTAAATCCTTCAACATTTTGAAATACGCCACATCTATCGAAGGAAGTTGAATTATAGTTCATAACAATTCTATTCATGTTAATAATAAGCCATTTAATAAAATCATAATTTTCATAAAAATAGATTAAATGTGCATAAATTTTGTTTGACCTAAGGGGTTGCATTCTGGGCTCTAAATCGGAAAGTATATTATCATAATCGGTTAATTGAAGCACTCCCACAGATATCGCCAATTCGTTGTAAATTGCGCGGGCGTCAACTTTTGAATATATTTCAGGGATTCTTTGATGTTCTTTATCAATAATCAAATTAGGCTTTATTTTATCCGATCGTCTTTTCATTATAAGCGTTGCCCTAAACGCACGCAAAAGTTCAACGTCATTATCCAAATCAAAATTGTTAACAGCTTTTTTATAATTTAATGCGTTAGAGAAATAGTTGCCTTCAAGGGCATAACACATAACCCATGTTTTGGCGGCATAATTCACTAGTTTTTGCAAGGTTTTGTTTTTGGTAAGCCTTGCTTGAATTGTTCTATTGGATTTGTCGAATTGCTTAAACAATCTAACTTCGGCATTTTGCATATTTTCTTTTAAAAGTTCAAAGCTTTCTGGTTGCAAACTTCCGTCAATAAAACTTGGCAAATTAAGTTCTTCTATTTTTATGCTATATTTTTTGCAAAATTCAAAGGCCGTTTGCTTCAATAGGGCGCTGGTTGCTTTGCAATAAATTCTAAAAGCTTCCCACTCCCAATAATCTTGACTATAATGACCAAATTTATCCCGCTCAGACTTAAAATATTCAAAGTCAAATTCTTTAGGATAGACAATTTCCGGCTGTGGAGTGCGGGCGAAAGAGCCAACTTCTGGGCGTTCCCATTCCCCTTGTTCGTTTCGTTCTCCACTTGAATAGTAAGCGTGTGTACTCATTTGCGCCTCCATTTTTGTCGAAATTTATAATATTATAGCATAAAATTTTTATTTTTCAATACAATTTTAAATTTTTAAGCAAAGAAATAAAAATTATATTTTGACTTCTTGCAAGATTTTATCTTTATATGCTATTTAATTAGTTCGTTTATTCTGCCGCCACCATAGCACATGCCGTCTTCTGCATAAAGCACGGCAAATTGGCCTATTGTTACTGCCTTTTGCGGCTCGGCAAAGGAAAGTTTAATTGTGTGTTCGTCAATTATGTGGACATGGGTCTTTTGATCTGGCTGGCGATATCTTAATTTAACAAAGCAATCAAAATCCTTAGTTGGAGTGTCTGTTATCCAATTAAAGTTGGTGACGATTGTGCCGGATGAGAAAAGTTCGCTATCGTCCCCATCGGTCACATAAAGGGTGTTTGTTTTAACATGTTTTTTAACCACGAACCATCTGCCTTCATGCCCAACTTTGCCGCCAAGATTAAGCCCGCGGCGTTGGCCGATTGTGTAGTACATAACGCCGTCATGCTCACCAACCTTGTTGCCGTTCATATCTAAGATGTCGCCTTTCTTTGCTGGAAGATAGGATTTCAAGAAATTTTTGAAGTTTCTTTCCCCAATAAAGCAAATGCCCGTGCTATCTTTCTTTTCAGCGGTGGAGAGCCCAAGTTTTTTGGCAATCTTTCTCACTTCCGTTTTATCTATATCCGCAAGCGGAAAAAGAGTTTTTTCAAGTTGAGATTGGCTTAGTTGATTTAAAAAATATGTTTGGTCCTTATTTTTATCGAAGGATTTATATAAATACACTTTGCCATTTTTGTCCACGCGTTTGCAATAATGCCCGGTGGCGATATAGTCCGCACCGAGTTCCATGGCGTGTTTTAAAAAAGGGCCAAATTTTATTTCGCGATTGCATAGGACATCTGGATTTGGCGTGTAGCCCATTTTGTATTCGTCCAACAAATATTGGAACACGCGCTCTTTATATTCTTTTGCGTAGTTCACAGTGTAATATGGAATGCCAATTTTTGCTGCAACGCGCTTAACGTCCTCAAAGTCGGCTTCGGCAGTGCAGTTGTTGTTTTCGTCCTGCTCCTCCCAATTGAGCATAAAAAGACCAACAACGTTATAACCTTGTTGTTTCAAAAGATATGCCGCAACCGAGCTATCCACTCCGCCCGATAAGCCAACCACTACTGTTTTTGACATAATTATTTCTCCAAACTGACAGGAATTTTGAATCGATTAAAACAAACTTTTGCGATATCCACAATCCAAAGCATGATGACCACACCCCACACTAGCACAAGCACATAAAAGATTTGATATAAATCGCCCGTTGGCGTGGACTTTAAAAAGAAAGTAAGCAGTCCATTTACAATCCCCACAAAAGCAAAAATGGAAAAGAAAATCCCCATTTTCGTTCTGCCAACATAATAATAATGCCCGCCAAGAAAGCCTAGGAATATTGTTATTAGCAACAATTTAACTTTGCTAACATCGCTTGGGCAGCCCTTTCTATAAAGCACGCGCTCACTCTCGCCAAGTTGGAAGGCGAGCTTTGCTTCATTGTTGGTTGCCTTTTCAAACTTTTGATAGTTCAACTGGCAGCGTGGGCAGACTGCCATCTCGCTTGGAACTTTAAATTCACAGCGTGGGCAGCGTTTGTTTTTTGATTTCATAATGCTATTATAGCACATTAATCCGATTTTGTAAATGAAAAAAAATAATTTGCAAAAGTTTATAAATTTTTGAAAATTATTAGGTTTTTTTATATTTTTGATTTATTATTGATTTAAGGGGGATTTATGATTATTTTAGCGTGTGACCATGCTGGGTTTGAATATTGTGCGCGTCTTATGAAATATTTTGACACAAACAAAATGAAATATAAATATATGGGGCCAGAAAAACTTAATGTGGATGACGACTATCCAGATTTTATGATTCCAGCAACAAAAGAAGTGCTTGCAAACAAAAATAATGTTGGCATTTTCGTTTGCGGGAGCGGAATTGGAGCGAACATCGTTGCCAATCGCGAAAAGGGAATCCGCGCAGTTTGCGCCAACAACATCGATGCCGCCTATTGGGCAAGGCATGACGATAACGCAAATGTTCTCACTATGGGAGCAAGATTTATAACTTATAGAAGAATGCTCACAATAATCGAAACTTTCTTCAACACAAAGTTTGAGGGCGGAAGGCATTTAAGAAGAATTAAAAAGTATTAAAATTTTGGAGTATAAATAGTTGTTGCACTGGATAATTCTTGTGTGTATGCGTTGGTTAGCCCCAAATCAATTGCACAATTAATAACCCGCTTATATTCAAGCGGTGTTATTTTTCTATTGATTTCTGGGTACTCTGCCGCCTTAAACATTGGAGTGTATTGGCTCATTATGCTAACGATTGTGTTTTTGCCCAAGTTGGATGAGATAAATTTTAGCGAATTCATGGCGTCCTTAGTTTCATTAGGAAGAACTAGCACCCGCACAATAACGCCCGCTTTCATAAGCCCATTTTCGATGACATCTTTTGGCTGTTGGGCTCGCATTTCTGTGATGCTTGCTTGTGCGTTTTCAACATAGTTATTTGCAAAAGAATATTTTTTTGCAAGTTCGTTTGATGAATATTTTAAATCCACCAAAAAAATATCCACATAATTTTTTAGTTTTTTTATTGTATCTTTGCTTTCATATCCGCTGCTGTTCCAAACGATTGGGATGTTTGGCTTATAAATTTTTAGGGCTTCAATAATTTGATTTGTATAGTGCGTTGGAGTTACAAGATTGATGTTGTTCGCGCCCTTTTTCTCCAATCTTTTAAAAATATTTGCAAGTTGTTTTGTTGAGATGAATCTGCCCTTATTATAATGGCTAAGCTTATAATTTTGGCAGAAAACGCACTTTAAATTGCAGCCAGAAAAAAAGATTGCGCCGCTGCCCTTGCCCGCACTGATTATTGGCTCTTCGAACTTATGGAGCATCACTTTCCCAATCTTTATTTTTTCTTTCGCTTTGCAATATCCGAGCGTTTTAATTCTATCCACATTGCATTTTCGCGGACATATTTCACAATTCATAAAAATATTTTAAAATTTTCCATTTCAAATGTCAAGGGCTTGTTCTATTTTGGACAGGCAAAAAATATTATAAATTGAGGTTTAATATGAAAAAGAAAATTATTGTTTGTTTTTTAATTATGCTTTCGGTCGTGGCTCTTGCCGCTTGCGGAAGCAAAAATATCAACATCTCGGATTTCCTTATTGAGGACAGAAACACTCTTTACACCGCCGAAGACGATCTATATAAAATTTCATTTTCCACCGGCTTAAGAGAGGAAGACTACAATCTTGATGGCGTCAAAGGAAACATGATTGAATTTGGAATCATTTCGTTTTCAAAAAAGGACAATGGTCCGCTTGCAAATGACAACTATAACTATCGAATCCGCATTAACGACCAAGAATACACTGGCAAGCTTGAAAAAAGCGATGTTGACAATTCCTATTCAACCGACATAGGCGTGCAAACAAAAGCGGACGATGTTGTCACAATCCAAATAAGTTTCACGGGTTATACTTTCAACAAAGAGCTTGTCAACACATCAAAAGATTTCAGTGTGGACAAAT
>CANQHS010000025.1 GCA_947623795.1 uncultured Clostridia bacterium
ACGCTGATGCAACTGTTCGCCCACCAATAGTAACCGTTATGGGCCATGTTGACCACGGAAAAACGAGTCTGCTTGACTATATCCGAAAAACCAAAGTTGCTCTAGGCGAAGCGGGCGGAATAACACAAGCAATTGGCGCTTATAGAATAGAAGTAAACAATAAATATATCACATTTATCGACACTCCTGGCCACGAAGCATTCACAGCAATGCGTGCGCGTGGAGCGAGTGTGACAGATATTGCAATATTGATTGTTGCAGCCGATGACGGCATAATGCCACAAACAGTAGAGGCAATAAATCATATCAAATCTGCCAACATTCCAATGATTGTAGCAATAAATAAAATGGATAAGCCACAAGCCAATCCAGACAAAATCATGCAACAATTGGCAGAACATAATGTTTTGCCAGAAGCATGGGGTGGTGATGCAATTATTTGCAAAATCTCAGCAAAAACTGGCGAGGGCATAGATAAATTGCTAGAAACTATTCTGCTTGTTGCCGATGTTCAAGGCTTAAAGGCAAATCCTAATATGCCAGCAATCGGCACAATTATGGAAGCAAGACTGGATAAAGGCAAAGGTCCAATTGCGTCTCTCATTGTCTTGGATGGCTCGCTAAAAATTGGAGATACAATAGTGTCTGGCACTAGCCTATGTAAAGTTAAAGCAATGTTGGATGAAAACAACAAAGCAGTAAAAGTTGCAACTCCATCTATGCCGGTAACCGTTCTTGGCTTTAACGAAGTCCCAGATGCGGGCGACACATTTACTGTTGTCGACGAAAAATTGTCCAAGCAAATAGTTGAAGAACGCCTTGCAAAGAAAAAGGAAGATTTGATTAAACATAGCGGTGGCAACACACTTGAAGATTTAATTCAAAAAACAAGCGAAAAAGATGTCAAGGTTCTAAATATAATCTTAAAAACAGATGTCAATGGCTCGCTTGAAGCAATTAAGTCCTCAATAATGAAACTTGTGAATGACGAGGTTAAAATTAACATTATTCATAGCGGTGTCGGTGCGGTTAGCGAAAGTGATTTGATTTTAGCAAACGCATCAAATGCTATGGTTGTTGCATTCAACATAGGGCAAGATTGCAAAGTTAAAACTCTTGCCGAACGCATGAAAATAAAGATATATTCATACAAAATTATCTATGAACTTATCGATGATATTGAACGCGTTGTCAAAGGTATGAAAGAGCCTAGATATGAAGAAGTATATCTCGGTAAAGCGGAAGTTATTGCTGTATTCAAACTTTCAAATGCTGGCATTGTTGCCGGTTGCATGGTCAGAGATGGCAAACTTGTTCGAGGCGAACATCTCCGAATTTATCGTGGCGATGATATGATTTGCGAAACTGAAATTAAGTCTTTGAAAATAGTAAAAGATGACGTAAAAGAAGCTGGCAAAGACAGGGAGTGCGGTGTTAAAACCGGATTTGACGAAGTTCAAGTTGGAGATAGAATTGAGTGTTACACTCTTAAAAGGATAGAAGAATAATGAAGAGTGTGCGCGTGGAACGAATAAACAGCGAACTTGTAAAAGCAATTCAACATATTATCGACAATGATTTGCGGGATCCTCAAATAGATGCAATAATCAGTGTAAATAGCGTTGAAATTACACCAGATTTAGGATATGCTCGTGTTTATATTAGCTCAATTGGCAAAACTCAACCCGATGAAGTTTTGGCTAGAATCAAGGGCGCTGCCGGCTTCATTAGAGGGAAATTGTCCAAAATTATCAAATTGAGAATTACGCCAAGATTGGAGTTTATTAAGGACACAAGCATGGAATATTCCAACAAAATTGAAGGAATTTTAAAAACAATAAAATATTCCACACCTGCGGATGAAGAAGATGACAATAAATAAAGGAATTATTGCAATCAATAAGCCTCAAGGTTGGACAAGTTTCGATGTTGTCAACAAGATTAAGCATATATTAAAGATGGGGAAAGTGGGCCATCTTGGCACTCTAGACCCGCTTGCAACAGGTGTTTTGCTTATAACAGTAGGTAAGGCAACCAAACTATTTGACATAATGCAAAAAAAGCAAAAAACCTATATCGCCAAGTTTAAATTTGATATTTTGACTGACACTCTTGACATTTCAGGCAAAATTGTTGCCAATTCTTCCAGAGTCCCTAGCAAAAATGAAATTTTGAATATTTTGCCAAAATTTGAAGGAAAAATTTTGCAAATTCCGCCAAAATATAGTGCGAAATCGATAAAAGGCGTGCGTGCTTATGACCTAGCGAGGAAAAATGTTGAGTTCGATATTCCCGCTAAAGAAGTGGAAATATTTGATATACAACTAGAAAACTATTCAAAAACTGAGATAACACTAAAAATTGTCTGTGGCTCGGGCACATATATAAGGGCGATAGGCCGAGATATAGGCGAATGTTTAAATTGCTATCTCACGATGAGCGAATTAACGCGAACAAAAGTTGGCAATTTTGAGTTAAAAAACTGCCAAAATATTGAAAATTTGACAGCGGAAAATATTGAGAATAATATAATTAAAATAAAGGATATATTAAATTTCCCAATTTGCGTTGTCGGCGAAAATGAAAGCAAAAAATTGCTCAATGGACAAAAGATTGCAAGCAATTTAAACAATGGAAAATATTTGCTTTGTGATGAAAATGATGCAATCGCAATAGTCGAAGTAGAAAAAAATATTGCAAAAATGTGTTTATATTTAGGCTAAATCTATTGCCATAAGATAATTTTTATGTTATAATAAATTAGATTTTAAGGAGATATATTTATGATTTATGCAGGAGATGTTAAAAAGGGAGTAATTTTTGATGATGGTAAATCCACCGACCCAAAACGCCCAAGTTTACAACAAGTTATTGACTTTCAACACGTAAAACCAGGCAAGGGCGCAGCTTTTGTCCGTATAACGAAAAAAGATTTATTAACGGGAAAAGTTTTAGAAGAAACTTATAACCCTTCAACCAAACTCAACGATGTTTCGATTGAAAGAAAAGAAATGATGTATCTATATAACGATGGCTCATTGTATTATTTTATGGATAATGCAACATATGAGCAGATTCCATTTAACTATGACACTGTTAAAGATGCATTAAATTTTGTCGTTGAAAACACAAATTGCAACATCCAATTCTATAACGGCGTTCCAATTAGTGTTGAACCACCAATCTTTGTTGAGTTGACAATAAAAAAAACCGAGCCAGGTGTTAGGGGCGACACAGTTAAAACCGGTGGCAAACCAGCAACCCTTGAAACCGGATATGTTATCCAAGTTCCTTTATTCGTCAATGAAGGCGACCGCGTTCGTGTTGACACAAGAACGGGCGAATATATGGAAAGATTATAAAAATTTTAATAAAATTTTAGAGTTTAAGTCGAAAAATCAGTACTATTGTGGTATTGATTTTTTTTATTCATTTTAAAAAGTTTTTTTTAATAATTTTTATTATGTTAAAAGACTATTTACCACGAGATATCTATAATTCAATAATTAAAAATTTTAGTTTTAACGATATAACCGAAATCCGTATGCGGGTTAATGAAAAGATAATTATTGTCGTTAAAAATAAAAAGTTTTATCTAAAAGACGACAATGGCGCGTACATTAAAGCCAACAATCTTTTAATTGACAATTTCATAACAAAGGCGAGCGAAAATTCAATTTATGCTTTTAACGATAATATTGTCAATGGCTTTATAACCTTGCCAAAAGGAATTAGGGTAGGATTATGTGGCAGTATTGTAACCGATGGCGACAAAATTGTGACAATAAAGAATTTCCAAGCTGTGAATATCCGCATACCACATTTTATAAAAAATTGTTGTCTGCCAGCCTATGATTTTATGGTCAAAGATAATGAAATCATGAACACATTAATAATTTCCCCGCCCGGCAGTGGGAAAACGACCTTCATACGAGATTTCGTTTTTCAACTGTATGAACATAACAATTCGAAAAATGTGCTAATTGCGGACGAGCGAAATGAAATATGTTCGGCGAATAGCGGTGAACCGGCGGTTAATCTTGGTGGTTTTTGCGATATTTATACAAATTGTAGCAAAAAATTTGCCTTCAAAAACGGCATACGAAGTATGCGCCCAGATGTGATTGTGACAGACGAAATTGATTTGGAACGCGACCTTGATTCGATTGTTGAAGCGATAAATTCGGGAGTTAATGTGGTTGCCACAATACACGCTAAAAATTTAAATCAATTGAAGAAAAAGCCTTCTTTTGACAAGATTTTGGATGAAAAATTCTTTTCTCGATTCATAGTCCTTTCAAGCGATGAGGGTCCGGGCACGTTAAATAACATATATGATGAAAAATTAAATTGCATTTATTGTAGGTGAATATGAAATGGATGCTTATTATTATTTTGATTTTTGTGATTATGCTAATTGCCTATGCATTAAGCGAACAATATAAGGACAAATTCGATTTTTATAATAATTTAAAATTATTTTTAAATCAATTCAAAATTAATTTGTCTTTTAGGCAAGAAAAAATAACCGAATTTTTAGAAAAAACCGATTGTAAAAAGCAGTTTAAAATATTTATTGATGAATATAAAAATTATTTAAATTGCGGCGAATTAAATTTGGACAAAATAAAAGTTTTAGACGATGCGGACAAATCTGAATTAAAAGACATTGTGCTAAATATTGGCAAACACGATACAAAAAGCGAGATTAATCAACTTGAAAGTTTTTTGTTAATTATTGACAACAAATTAAATCAGGCAAAAGAAGACAAAAACAAAATGTGCCCGATGATAATAAAACTTTCACTTTTGTTCGCAATAGGCTTAGCAATTATCTTGATATAGGAGGGGAAATGGAAATCATTTTTAAACTTGCAGGCATAGGCTTGATTACTTCAATCGTAAATCAAATTCTAAAGCATTGTGGCAAAGACGAAATTGCGTCTTTAACCACGCTCGCCGGACTTATTATTAGCTTATTAATGGTCGTAAATTTGGTGCAAGATTTGTTCAACACAGTAAAATCATTATTTATTTTTTAGATTATGGTAGATTTAGTAAAAATATTAGCAGTCGGCTTAGTGACGGTTTTTGCGAGCATAATTGTAAAGCAATTTAAGCCCGAAGTGTCAATGCTGATAACAATTGCGGGTAGTATACTTATAATAGTGATGGCAGTCGATAGCGTAAAATCTGTCATCTCGTCTTTTTATCACATTTTTCAAACTACAGGAGTGGAAACAACGCTGCTCACTCCACTTTTAAAAATAATTGCCATTGGTTACATAGCAGAATTTGGAGCAAACATTTGTTCTGATGCGGGTGCATCTAGCGTGGGTGACAAAATTTTGTTTTCCGCAAAAATAATCATCTTGCTCATATCACTTCCAATAATAACCACCGTTGTTGACATGATTGTGGGGTTGCTATGACAAAAACAATCAATTCAAAAAAACTAATTATAATTTTGATGATAATTCTGATTTCGATCGCTTCAATAATAAGTCCGTTAAAAACTTTTTGTGCCGATGAAACAATGATTGAAATAAGCGAAGATCTAAACAATTCAATTATCGATGAATTGGACAATATAGATTTTTCTGCATTTAATGAAGTCTTGGTCGAATTTCAAAATAAAAACACAAATATATTTTCAATAGAAAATATTAAAGATAAGGTCTATTCAATAATATCGGGCGAAAACGCAATCTCGTATAGTTCTTTTTTTGCAAGTATTTTTTCAATTTTTATAGATTTAATTTTAAAATATTTGCCTTTGCTGTCAGTAATTATTGCAATAGGCGTCATAAGCAATCTATTGAGTGGGGCAAAAAGCAATTTTAGTGAAAAATCAACAAACAATCTCGTGCATTTAGTCTGCTTTTTGTCTGTTTGTATCTTGATGATTGGCATGATAACAAATTTAATAAAAACGACTTCATCCTCCATAGGCAGTATGGTCGGTCAAATTAATGTTTTGTTTCCTATATTGCTTACATTAATGGTCGGCATAGGCGCGAACGCAAGTGCGGGAGTCTTTCAGCCAATTGTTGCAATAATTTCAACATATGTTGCGGATTTTTTCAATTATTTTATAATCCCGCTCTTTATGGCAAGTTTTGTTTTTAATATAATCACAAATCTATCGGACAACATCAAACTTGACAAATTTAATTCGTTTATTTCAAGCCTTTTTAAATGGAGCGTTGGGCTAGTTTTTACATTGTTTTTTGCCATTATGACGATACAAGGCATCTCTGGGGGAACTTTCGATAGCCTAAGCATAAGAACAACAAAGTACACTATAAAAAGTTATATCCCTATTATGGGCGGATATTTGTCCGACGGAATGGATTTAATTTTATCGAGTAGCATTTTAATTAAAAACGCAGTTGGCCTTGTGGGAATTTTAGTTATAATAACAACGATTCTTTCGCCACTCTTGGAAATCGTAGTTTTTAGCCTTATGCTTAAACTAGTGAGTGCGATTCTTCAGCCGATGAACAATAATAAAACTTCAAACTTTTTAATGTCTATCTCAAAATCAATAACGATGCTAAGCTCTGCAATTATCGCAATTGGATTTATGTATTTAATCTCAATAGGGTTGGTCATGACAACCTCAAATGTGGTGATGTGATGGCGGGTTATATTTTAAGTATTTTAGGCATAGTTGTGGCGGGAATAATCATAGATATAATTGTTCCTTCTGGAAACATAAACAAATATATTAAAAGTGTTTATGCTATTTTTGTGGTGGCGGTTTTAATAAGTCCAATTGTCAACTTTTTAAACAAAAATCAAGGGTTCAATTTTAAGTATGATAATTATGAAATTAGTGCCGAACTTTTAAATTTTATAAATCAAACAAAGGTCGATGAATTAGAAAAAAACATTCAAAAAGAGCTTGAAACAAATGGGTTCTCAAATATCGACATAAAAATTGAATATAATGTAGAAAATACCGATTTAATCTTAAAAAATTGCATTGTAAATTTAAAAAATTTAGCAATAAGTCCGGACAAGTTGAATATAAATAAGTATGAATTCATTAGAGAAGTTGTGAAAAAATTTACAAATTTGACAGATGAGGTGATAGTATTCAATGAATGAAGAAAAAAAGAAAACATTTCCTTGGCTCGAGAAACTCAAAAAAGTTAAGCATATCGAAATTTACATTGCAATAATTTTCATTGTCATACTTCTGCTCATATATATGTCAAATTTCAGCAAAAAGGGTGGGACAAGTTCCAACACAACCACAACTAATGATATGTCAATTTCAGCCTATATTGATAATCTTGAAAACGATCTTGCGGGAATTTTGTCTAGCATAGGGGGTGTTAGCAATGTGAAAGTCTTAATAACTTTGGACATCAATCAGGCAAACATCGAAAATTCGCAGATAACCCTTAACGAATTTCCGCCAATAAAAGGTGTTGTTGTAACAGCAAAAGGGGTGAGCAACACCATGCTAAAAATGAGAGTTCTTGAGGCGATACAGGCATTAATTGACATACCTAATGGAAACATACAAATTTTATCTTGTGAATAGGAGGATTTTATGAAAAATATGTCTAAGAAAAAGAAAATCATTATTTTATCGGTTATGATCGCATTACTATTAATAACTGGCTATGTAAATGTGGCATTAAACAGCACAATATCCAATGGTGCAGCCACCACAACTTCAACCACATATGCAAATTTCTATTCCGCATATAGGGCAGAGCGCAAGGCAACACGAACGGAAGAAATCCAATTTTATGACTCAATCATAAAAGGCAGCGAATATTCTGCCGAAGCAAAGGCCGAAGCCGAGCAAAACAAGCTAGCCCTTGTAAAACTTATGGAAAAAGAACTTGCAACAGAGGGCATGATTCGCGGAAAAGGCTTCACAGACGCCATAATTACTATGTCTGGCGACAATATAAATGTCTATGTTAAAGCCGATTTTGAAATCGGGAAAGCGGAAGCAACTCAAATTGGAGCAATCGTTGTGGGACAATTTGGGGTTGAAAATGAGAAAGTTTTCATAATCTCTTCGAATTAATTGCTAAAAAAAATCAATAATGCTATAATACAAATGAGGGAATATTATGGCACAAAATAATAAAGTATCAGAAAACGGGACCTACATTAACAAAACAATGGTGGTTTCAATCGTTAGCCTTGCCACAAAAGAAATTGAAGGAGTGGTTGATGTTTACCAACCAACCAGGCTAACAATAAGGAGATTGTTCAACAAAAATATTGGTAAAGGCGTTCGCATTAAATACACCGACCTTGGCATCTTGATTGATATCTATGTTGTCATTTCTGCCGATGCGGAAGTTAGCGATGTGGTATATCGCATTCAGCAAAATGTTAAAAATAGCATAACTTCGCTTTTGCCAATAAAGATTAAGGCAATCAATGTTTATGTTATGGACGCGGTTAAAAATTCTCTCTAAATGAGAGAGTTTTTCTATATGGGAGAGCAAATGAAAAGGTCAACAGCAAGGGAACTTGCCTTTAAAACAATATATTCAAAGTTTTTCAACTCTAACGAAGATGGAGATATTTTTTCATCAGCCGAAATGGGGGAATTAAATTTCACAAAGGAAATTTTGAATAATTTTGCTAAACATTATAGCGAAATAAACGAACTTATTTCGTCAAATCTAAAAGGATACACTCTTGATAGAGTCAACAAAATCGATTTAGCCATAATAACCGAAGCAATAATCGAAATTAAATATATGGACACACCAAAAGAAGTTGTAATAAACGAAGCTGTGGAACTCTCAAAAAAATATTCAACAGACAAAAGTCCAAAGTTTATTAATGGCTTCTTGGCAAGCATTGTTAAATGAAAACTTTCACAGTTAGCCAAATCAACCGAATAATTAGAGATTTAATTGACAATGAAGTAATCTTGGAAGATATTATGGTTACGGGGGAATTGTCAAGTTTTTCTATAACAAGAAATATTGCATATTTCACACTAAAAGATAACGACAACTTGCTTTCGTGCGTGCAGTTTAGCGCGACAAAAACTTTTAATGTTGGCGATCTCGTGCAAGTTAGAGGAAATGTTAAATACTATCCAAAAGGTGGCAAGCTAACCTTTAACGCATTAGAATTGGAATTGTGCGGTCAGGGCGAATTATATCAGCAATTCTTGCAATTAAAAGAAAAACTTTCAAACGAAGGCTTGTTTAGTGAGGAACATAAAATCCCGCTGCCGCGATTTATAAATTCGATTGGGGTTGTAACAAGCAAAACGGGTGCTGTGTTGCAAGATATTAAAAATGTGACCATGCGAAGAAATCCCAATCTGGACATTTTTGTCTATGATGCACAAGTTCAAGGCAAATCCGCAGTGGGAGACATAATTGCTGGCATAACATATTTTGATAATCTCTCAGATGTAGATGTAATCATAGTGGCGCGTGGTGGCGGAAGCATTGAGGATTTATCTGCCTTTAATGATGAGGAACTAGCTCGTATTACTTATATTTGCAATAAACCAATAATTAGTGCGGTCGGGCATGAAACCGATTTCACGATAATTGACTTCGTTGCCGACCTACGAGCGCCAACTCCAAGTGCGGCAGCAGAACTTGTAACTTTCGATAATAACGACCTAAAGAGATATATAAAGGGACTAGTTACAACTTATAAACTTAAACTTGACAATAAGGTAACCGACCTATTAGACCAAATTAATTCAACAAGTTTAAGCATAGAAAACAATGCTAACAACATAATTGCCGAGCAAACCATGTTTATTGTGGACAAGCTAAATTCGATGGACAAAAGCATTAATGATAAAATAATGAACACTATACACAGTGTGAATATATCATTAAATACACTAGATAGACTAAATCCAGCAAAATTATTGCAATCGGGATATTCGTATGTTAGCAAAGAAAATGCGCCGATTAGTTACTCAAATGTAGCGGTTGGCGACAATATTGACATAGTGGCAAAAGACGTGAAATTAAACGCAAAAATCACAAAAAAGGAGAAAAGATGATAGAGCAAGACATTAAAAGATTGGAAGAAATCGCAAAAAAGTTAGATGAAGGCGTCAATCTTGACGAAAGCCTAAAACTTTATGAAGAAGGTTGCAAACTCGCAAAAGCTTGCCTAAACGAGCTTGAAAAGGCAAAGGGCAAGATTGTTATGATAAAAAAGGAATTCAACAAAAAGGATAAAGGAGAAAACAATGGCTAAAGATTTTGTTAGTGAAATAACGGATATGCATGAGGATTTTGCACAGTGGTACACTGATGTTGTGCTTAAAACGGAAATGGTGGACTATGGCCCAGTTAAAGGCACAATGGTAATTCGCCCTTATGGATATGCTGTCTGGGAGATTATCCAACAATATTTTAACAATGAATTTAAAAAATTAGGGGTGCAAAACGCATATTTCCCAATGTTTATTCCCGAAAGTTTTTTAAAACGCGAAGCAGAACACGTTGAGGGCTTTGCTCCAGAAGTTGCAGTTGTAACATATGCTGGCGGTCAAGAATTAAGCGAAAAATTGGTTATTCGCCCAACAAGCGAAACAATTATAGGTGAAATGTTTTCAAAATGGATAAAATCCTATCGCGATTTGCCATATAAAGTAAATCAATGGTGCAATGTCGTTAGATGGGAAAAAACCACTCGACCATTCCTTAGAACAAGTGAATTTTTGTGGCAGGAAGGGCATACCGTTCAGCCAACAAACGATGATGCAGAAAAAGACGCTCAAACCATGCTCGAAGTTTATAAAAATGCACTTAAAAACTTGCTTGCAATTCCAACACTAACGGGCAGAAAAACTGAAAACGAAAAATTTGCAGGCGCAGTGGCCACTTATAGCCTTGAAGCCATAATGAAGGACGGGAAATGCCTGCAATCAGGCACAACACATAATTTAGGGCAGAATTTTTGTCGTGCAAGCAACATAAAATTTTTGAACAAAGATGAAAAATTAGATTATGCATTTTCGTCAAGTTGGGGTGTTTCCACCCGTTTGATAGGC
>CANQHS010000026.1 GCA_947623795.1 uncultured Clostridia bacterium
GGTGCAACTCCCCTCACCTCCACCAAAAGGAAAAGTGTTGTGGCTGCTTTTTTATTATAATTTGTAGGCTTTAACATTTTGATTTATTGGGCGAGTGTGCTATAATGTTTTTGGAGGAAATTATGTGCACTGCAGTTAGTTTTTTATCTAATAAGCATTATTTTGGCAGAAATTTGGATTATGAATTTTCATACAACGAAACGGTCACCATCACCCCGCGCAACTACCCTTTTGAATTTAGGTGCATGGGGAAAAACAACAAGCACTACGCAATGATAGGCATGGCGTTTGTGCAGAACAACTATCCGTTATATTATGACGCAACAAACGAAAAGGGGCTTAGCATTGCCGGCTTAAATTTCCCGAGCAACGCGGTTTATCCGAAAAAAGATAAATCAAAAAACAATGTTGCGCCTTTTGAATTTATCCCTTATGTTTTGTGCAGTTGCAAAACGGTTGCAGAAGCGAGAAAATTGCTAAATAATTTGAATATTTATGATGAAAATTTTTCCACCTCTCTACCTCACTCACCGCTACATTGGATGATTAGCGACAAAAAGGAAAGCATTGTTGTTGAGCCTTTGCAAACAGGACTAAAAATTTATGACAATCCGGTTGGTGTTTTAACAAACAACCCAACGTTCGATTTCCACATAACAAATTTGGCGAACTATATTAATGTTTCACGTGAAGAGCCATTAAATAGATTTTCCAAAAATTATAATCCATCCGCTTATAGTCGCGGCATGGGCGGGCTTGGTTTGCCAGGGGATTTATCTTCTGCTTCGAGATTTGTTAAGGCAAGTTTTACAAAATTAAATTCACTGTCTGGCAGCAACGAAATTGAAAATGTTAATCAATTTTTCCACATATTAAGGTCGGTTGAGCAACAAAAAGGCTGCTGCAGAGTTGAAAAGGGTTTTGAATACACAATCTATTCGTCTTGTTGCAACACGGACACGGGCATTTATTACTACACCACCTATAACAACAGCCAAATTATTGGCGTGGATATGAATAAAGAAAAATTAGCGGACACAACCTTAAAATCTTATCCGCTTATGAAACAAGAAAATTTCCATATTCAAAATTAATTTTGTTAATCTGCATTTTTAGGAGTACAAATGAAAGCATTAATAATTTTTGGAAGCCCGCGAAAGAATGGCGACACCGCAAATCTAGTTAAAACATTTTTAGATAACTTTGATGGCGAAGTGGATTTTGTTTATGCTTTCAAAAATGCGGACAATGGCGGAATTTCTCCTTGCATAAATTGCATTGCGTGCAAAAAATCTGATTGCATTATTAAAGATGATTTTTCAAAAATTTTAAAAGATGATTATGATATCCTGCTAATTGCAAGTCCTATTTATATGTCCAACTTGCCCGGTCCAATGTTAAATGTAATTTCACGATTTAATTATTTTTTTCACAGTGGCAAAAAATTGGCAAGGCAAAAAACGGGCGTGCTAATTTTGGCTGGCGGCGGGCATGGTGCAAAACGAATTCAAGGAAATTCTAATGAAGATTTAGCAATTCGACAAGCAAGTTTTATTTTTGCAAAGACCAATTCAACGCTTAATGAAGAGAACATCGTTTTGTCGCTTAACACAGACAAACTCCCCGCAAAAGATGATTTTGTCGCTCAAGAAAAAGTTAAACAGATTGCACAAAAATTAAACAATTCATATGGCATTTAATATTGTTTAAAATGTTGCGAAATAATTAAAAAACTCGCTCAAAATGAGTGAGTTAACATTAAACTATTTTATCTTTCTATCTAATTCGCGTTTTTTGATACTCTCTTTTTGAGCGACAAATTGAGAATTTGTCGCAACGAACGCTCGGCTATTTTATCTTTCTATCCAATTCTCTGCGTTTAATAGTTTCGCGTTTATCATAAAGTTTTTTGCCGCGAGCGACAGCGATTTCAACTTTAAGGTTGCTGCCGCTAAAATACGCTTTTGTTGGAACGAGTGTTAGGTGTTCAGTTTCAATTTTTTTGCGAATTTTTTCTATTTCGTCCGCATGCAAAAGGAGTTTTCTATCTCGTCTTGTTTTATCTTCCCCGCGGGTGGCGTTAAAAGAATTTTCATATTCCTTAATGTAACTATTTCTTAAAAAGCACTCGCCTTTTTTGATGTATCCATAACAATCGACAATTGAAAAATGGCCGGCACGAACAGATTTTATTTCATCGCCGGTTAACACAATTCCCGCTTCGTAGCAATCCAAGAGTTCATATTCGAACCTTGCGCGTTTGTTTTCCGCCACCAATTTGTTTTGCATATAATTAATATAACATAAAATTTTTAATTTTTAAATAGTTTTCTATAAATTTTATAAAAAAAGAAAATAAAATTATTTTCTTTTTCGTTTTTTTGTTTTGTAATATTCTTTTGCTGAGTTTTTGCCTTTTTTGCTTGAATTTTTTAGTTTTTTGCTGTTTTTTGATAGTATATTTTTATTTTTTAATGAATTTTTACTATTCTCTTTGTTGTTCCAAGCAGTTTTGTTCGCCTTATTTTTATTGATCACAAAATTTTTAAGCGGCTTTTCAACTCCCGCCAAATCGAAATCTATTTGCCTAAGCATTGTGTTGACATTGGCAACCACAACCCGCATGCTGTCGCCAATTGTGTAGTGATGAGATTGCCCATAAATGGACATTTTTGCATCGTCATAAATATATTCGTCCATTGGCAAATCGTCCGTTTTAATCATGCCCTCTATTCCGTTTTCAAGTTCAACGAAAACGCCAAATTCTTGCACATTTGAAATGATTCCGTCAAATTCCTCGCCCAAAAACTTTTGCATATAAACGGCTTTTTTATAGTCGTCCACTTCGCGTTCGGCTTCGTCTGCCGTTTTCTCCGTGTCGCTTGCTTGAATGCTTGCCCTATCCACAATGTCGGCAAAGTGCACTTTAACTTCCTCTTTTGGAGTGCCGGCAAGCACGCTTTTTATTATGCGGTGAATGAGCAAATCTGGATAGCGTCTAATAGGGCTTGTGAAATGGCAATAATGCGAAAGCGCTAAGCCAAAATGACCCAAGCAAGTTGGTGCGTATCTTGCTTTCATCATGGTGCGTAAAATGAGATAGGTTAAAATCTTTTCTTTTGGAGTGCCAGCAATTTTATCCACAATTTGCTGATAGGATGCGGGCTGGTCGCCATTTAATTTCAATTGATTGGCGACACCAAGCGCGGTTAAAAGTTCGCTAAGTTTAGCAACTTTTTCGCTATCTGGTTTTTCGTGCACACGATAAACAAAAGGCAAATCCCCTGCCCAACGAGCCACTATTTCGTTGGCTTTAACCATGAAACTTTCAATGAGTTCGTGGGCCTCGTCCTGCACGCGATTTTCAATCGAAACAATCTCGCCCGCACTATTTTCCAAAATGAAAGGCTCGGGCAGATTAAAGCGAATTTCGCCTTGTTTTAGCCTATCCGCTTTAAATTTTTTGGCAATTTCTCGCATGGTTAAAATGTCGCTATACAGATCGGCATATTTTTCAACAACAAGCGGGTCGCCCTCAAAAATTTTAGTTATTTCTGTGTAGGTCATGCGATGTTTGCTCTTTATTATGCTCTCGACAATGGCGGAATTCGTTATGTTATATTTGCTGTCCATTTCCATTTTGACTGTAAGCGTTAGTCTATATTCATTTTCGTTTAGTGAGCATATTCCGTTTGATAGTTCCTTTGGAAGCATTGGAATAACATGATTAGGAAAATAGACGCTTGTGCCGCGAGCATAAGCTTCCTTATCCAACGCGCTATTCTCTTTTACATAATGCGAGACATCGGCAATGTGAACATACAAAACATAGCCATTTTCAATGCGTTTAAGCGAAATGGCATCATCAAAATCGCGAGCATCCTCACCATCGATTGTAAATGTGTTATGTTCAGTATAGTCGGCACGCTTGTTTTTATATTTTGAATAATCCACGCTTTTTTCAATGTTTTTGGCCTCATTTAGTGTAGTTTTTTCGAATTGGTCTTTAAGTTTAAACGAGCGGATAATTGAAAGTTGCTCGGCTTTCATAGTATTGGCTTGGCCTAACACCTCAACCACTTTGCCCGTGACAGTTTTTGTTTCAAGACTTGCCGCATTGATTTCAACATAAACTTTGTCGTTGTTGTGCGCTCCGCGAGCATCGTTTTTAAAAATGCGAATTTGGGGAAGTTTTACATCGTCTGGGAAAACGACATTTTTGTTTTTCCCCTCAACATAAGTGCCAACAACGTGCGTGGTGTTGCGGCTTATAACTTTTATTATTTTCCCCTCTATGTCCACTTCGGTTTTGAAATTTGTAATTTCAACGAGGACATCATCGCCATCAAACGCTCCATTTATTGCATAGGCAGGGATAAAGATGTCGGGCCTATCTTTAACGCTTGCAAAGCCAAAGCCCTTTTTGTTTAGCGTAAGCTTGGCTTTGATGTAGCCACGATCGCGCGAAATAGAAATTCTGCCACGCTCATCAACAAAGAGTGTGCCATCTAAAATCAAATTATTAACATTGTTCCTAACTTCTTGTATACTTGAGCCGGTCAACTTTTTGAGTTCTCTTGTTAGCGTTTCGAAGTTAAGATACATGAGTTTTTCATCTCGAATTAAACTAACAATGTCCATATAAAATATTTTATCAAATTTTTTTAGAATAGTAAACAATTTTTAGGCAAGAAAAAAGTGCCGCGCAGCACTTAAATTTAAGACATAGCAACCCAGGTTGGCACTTTTAGTAAAATGAAGTAAATTATGCAAAGCACAGCAATAACGCCAAGCACAATCCACACCAAGCGCGTGATTCTCCCTTCACGACTGCCCGACTTGTTTTGTGAATAATAGCTTTCCTTGTTGCCGGTTATGACATTTCCCGACTCGTCCGAGCCAGTTATTTGCATAAACACCAACACTACTAAAACTAGTGCTAAAATTGCCAAAAGCACAATACAAATGCGTTCCAAGATAGGGAAACTTGTTGAAATCCATTGCGGAACTGTTGCTAAAAAAGTGGTCATAAATCCTCCAAATAAGTTTAACGAAATCAATTATAGCATAAATTGTTGTTATTTACAACTAAATTTGTTATTTTCTTATATAAGTTAAGAACACCAAAACAGCGATGAGCAGAATTGCCAACACCAACAAACTTAGCTTTTCAAATTTCTTTTGCGAGCCATCATAAATTTTGAAAAAATTGACAATCAAAATTAGGATGCTAGCAAACAGCAAAAGCCAAATGATGGTGAACCACAGGGCGTTCATTTCTTGTATGAAATTAACGAATTGATAATATAATGATTTCATTTTTATCCTTATGTGAATATATTAGCATAAAAATTTTTTCTTGTCAATATTATTTTCTTTTTTTAATGCAAAATTAAACTTTTGCCAACAAAGGGCTTGAATTTTTCAAGTTCCATAAGGTCCAAAAATGTTGGTGCAACGTCTTGAAGTCCGCCATATTTTTTCATGGCATATTTTTTGTTTCCAACTGCCACGCACATAACTTTGTTTAGGGTGTGCGCCATGTGTGGGAGGCCATCCTTTGTTCGCATAACTTCTGCATTGCCATGGTCGGCAGTAACTAGTGCCAC
The DNA here is from genome assembly GCA_947623795.1 of uncultured Clostridia bacterium. Lineage (GTDB taxonomy): Bacteria > Bacillota > Clostridia > Christensenellales > UBA1242 > Onthoplasma. The sequence continues at coordinate 5,610 of CANQHS010000026.1, forward strand.
ATAGCCGTTTTTTATTGCATAGTCCAGCACTTTTTTAACGCATTTGTCCATAAATTCAAGCGACTCTACTGTTGCCTCATAATTGCCCGTGTGGCCAAGCATATCTGGATTTGAAAAGTTGACAATTATTGCATTATATTTTGCATTTATCGCCTTGATTGTTTCATCTGCAATCTCTTTTGCTTTCATCTTTGGCGTGGTTGAAAAATCTTCCACCTTGTTGGAAAGAATGTGCTTTCTATCTTCGTTTTTAAAAGGCTCTTCCCTGCCGCCGTTCAAGAAATATGTGACATGTGCATATTTTGTGCTTTCGCTTATCTTAATTTGGTGCAAATTTAAATCCGCCAAATGCTCGCTTAGTGTGTTTTTGACTTCCTTTGTTGGATAAAGCTGAATCGTTTTCGATGTGTCCACATTCGCCATGGTTATCATTGTGCAAGATAGTTGCTCGCAACATTTAACTATCTGCCTTAGCCTATCTTCGCGGAAATTGAAAAAGAACAAAACATCATTTTTGTCAACCTCAAATTTAGCTTTTGTTTTCACATGAGTTGGCTCAACAAATTGGTCGTTTACGCCCGCGTTGTGCTGGCTTTTTAGATAAGATAAAATTTCATCGCTTTCAATGCAAACATCGTGATTAAACATCGCGTTAAACGCTTTTTTTGTTCTATCTAAATTGTTTTCCCTGTCCATCGCCCATGCTCGGCCAGAAATGCTCGCAATTTCGCAATTTTTAATGTTTTTAATGTGTTTTTTCACATCTAAATAATATTTTTCGCTATCAAAAGGGCTTGTGTCCCTTCCGTCTGTAAATAGGTGCAAAAAGATGTGATTCACCTTATCTTTTGCCATTTCAATAACGCGATAAGCATGATTGATATTGCTATGAACATTTTTGTCGCTCATCATGCCAATGAGATGCAAATTTGCATTGTTTTTTTGCATTTTATTTAAAATATTTAATAGCTTTTTGTTTTTTTCGAACGCTCCAGACAAGACATCATCATGTATTTTTTTTGCTGTGGAAGGCACAATTCTGCCCGCTCCAATTGTGGTGTGGCCCACTTCGCTCCCGCCAAGTTCGCCTTTAAATATTCCAACCGCTTCCCCGCTCGTATCTAGCAAAGAGTGAGATAGTGTTTTAAGATATTTTAATGTGGGAGTGTTTGCGTTGTCCACAGCATTAAACTCATCTTTTTTCCCTTCGCCATAGCCATCAAGGATTATTAAAATTCCATTTTTCATCTACACCCCCAATATGATTTTTGCTAGTTTTTCAGTTTCCCTCGAAACTTTTCCCAACAAAAATCCATCTATGTTTGCCATTTTTAATTCAACAAAATTTTTTTCGTCCACACTTCCGCCATACAAAATTTGTGCGTTCAAATTTAGTTTTTCTATTTGTTTTCTTATTATGTCCGCTGCCAAATTTATATCGCCCACAGTGGGAACTTTGCCCGACCCAATCGCCCAAACAGGCTCATAGGCTATAACAATATTATTGTCAGATTTTACGAATTTTAGTGCCGCTTTAAGTTGAGTTTTTATTGTCTCAATTTTTTCGCCCGCATTTTCGCCCACGCATATGATTGGGACAATGTTATGTTCGATTGCGTTTTTAATTTTTAATGCGATCTGCTCGTCCGTTTCGCCAATTTTCCTTCGTTCGCTATGCCCAATAATAACATAACATACGCCAAATTCTTTTAACATTTCTGCGCTAACTTGCCCGGTCGATTTATTGTCCTCAACTTGACTTATATCTTGCGCACCAAGAAAAATATGCGTGTTTTTCAGTTTAAATTGCGGCAAATAAACAAAAGACGGACACAAAACAATTTTTGTGTCCTTAACCTTTAATTTGTTGAGAGTTTTAAGTTGTTTTTGATGAAAAGATTTGTTTCCGTTCATCTTATAGTTGGCAACAACTAGCATATTACCCCTTATTTGACATCTTCAATAAGTTCAACACAAGGCAACTTTTTGCCTTGCAAAAGCATCAAACTTGCTCCGCCGCCCGTGGATATGTGGGTGACTTTTTTGCTAACGCCAAGCGATTGAATTGCCGCGATGCTATCTCCGCCACCTATAACAGAAATGCCCTTGTTTTTAGCAACATATTTGGCAATTTTGTTTGTGCCGCGTTTGAATTTTTCATATTCATAAACGCCAAGCGGCCCATTCCAAACGATAGTTTTCGCTTTTTTAATGATTTTTTTGAAACATTTTATTGTTTTTGGACCAATGTCCATGCCTTGATAGCCATCTGCAAAGAAGGCACTGTTAAATTTCATTGTTTCTGCATCTTCGCTGAAATCTTTTGCGCCAATGTTGTCTATTGGAAGCACGATTTTAACGCCTTTTTCTTTTGCTGTGTCCAAAATTTGTTTGGCTAGTTCAAGTTTTGTGTTGTCCACAAGCGACATGCCAACATTTCCGCCAATCGCTTTAACAAAAGTGTATGCCATGCCACCGCCAATTAAAATTGTGTCCACCTTATCCAATAAATTTTCAATAACAGGCAATTTATCTGCAATTTTTGCCCCGCCAAGGATTGCCACAAATGGGTGTTCTGGATTATTGATGACCTTGTCGAACATAACAAGTTCTTGCTCAACCAAAAAGCCACAAACGGCAGGAATCAATTTTGCAACGCCATATGTAGAAGCATGTTTGCGATGTGCTGTGCCGAACGCTTCAAGCACAAATATATCTGCCAAACTTGCCAATTTTTTTGCAAAGGCTGGGTCATTTGCCTCTTCTTCTTTATAAAAACGAATGTTTTCAAGCATAAGCACGTCGCCATCTTGCATATTGTTGACCATTTCCAATGTGGAATCGTCTAGCACATCTTCCGCAAAAGAAACGGGCTTGTCCAACAACTTGGATAATCTTGCAAGCACTGGCCTAAGCGACAATTTAGGGTCAACTTGACCATTTGGCCTGCCCAGATGGGAGCATAGGATAACTCTTGCTCCATGTTCAATTAGATAGTTTATAGTGGGAAGTGTGGCGGTGATTCTCGTGTCCTCCACAATCTTTAATTCGTTATTTATTGGCACATTATAGTCTACTCTAACAAAAACACGCTTGCCTGCCACATCGATATCTCTTATGGTTTTTTTCATAATTTCTCCAAAAATAGGTATAATACTCCTACTTTAATATGCTTATTTTATCATATTCTTTTTTTATTTCAAAATTATTTTCGATATTTTATTAAATTTTCTTGATTGTTTTTTATTTTCAATAAAACTCACGCCAAAATGGTCAATAAAGAGATAAATTTTGGATTTTGAGCAATGTGTTTCGTCTGGATAAAGGCGTTTTGAGCATAGCACAATTTTATTGTGCTTATAAAAATTAGCCGTTTCATCGCCAATCAAAAAACTTTTGTTGCCGATATGGAGCGGGATTCCAATTTTGGATTGTGCGAGGTGGATTTTGTCGCCATCGCAAACAATGATTGACTTGGTCTTTAAATTCTTGTTCGTTTGAAAAACTCCTGCCGCCACAATGCAATGAAGCGCTTTTGAAAGAGACATAAGTTCTTTTGTGACGACCGCGTTGCCCAAAAGTTCTTCCTTGATGTCATAGTTGTATATAATGCCGAAATTGAAAATAAGCAAATCGCATTTGTTTATTTTGTTGAAATAATTGAGATAAAAAGATTTATAACTGCCACCCGCCACGCAAACAATTTTCATACACCATTGTATGAAAAGAAATGATTTTTTGTTTAACTAACTAGGGGGCTTTGCCCGCGTATCGGGCAGCCGGCAGCGGCGGCTGCCCGCTACGCCCTTCGGGCGAAAAGCCCCCGCCTAAATGCACTCCACCGTTGCATCCAAAACTTGCTCAATGCTGCGATTTTTTATGTAATAAATTATGTTTTTTCCGTTCCTGTCTGCCGACACGATGTTGAGCGATTTCAAAATTTTCAATTGATGACTTATTGTGGTCTGATTCTGATTTAAAATTTGAGAAATATCTCCTACGCACAACGGTTTTAGCGTCAACAAAATTATAATCTTAAGCCTTGTGTCGTCACTGAATGCGTAAAAAAATGTGCTTAGCGTTCTTATGTTGGAATGGGCGGGCATAAGTTTTTTTAGTGTGTATTCATCGTTTAAATTCATAAAAATAGTATAAATCATTAAAAAATAACAAAAAAATATTCACAAAATAATAAAATGTCGAATAAATAGATTTAACAAAATATTTTAAAAAAGGAGCAAGAAAATGAACACAAATGCACTTTATATTTTGTTTGCTATATTAATTTCAGTGATTGCACAAGCGACGAACACCAATCTTGCCAACAACACCAGCATATTGCTTATCCTATTGCTAGCGCTAGGCGCATATGGCACGAATGGCGGAAGAGATAATTGTTATGTTTATGGGCAACAGCGTAGTTTCATTTAAAAAAAAGAGGCTTTAAGCCTCTTTTTTAACTTACTTATATTAAGCCCATCGCTTTTTTGGCACGATTTAATGTGTCAACTGCCACAATTTCGGCTTTTTTTGCGCCTAAATTTGCAATTGCAAGCAATTCGTCAAGGTTGCTCATATAATAATTGTATTTCTCTCTAATCGGTTTCACAACTGAAATAACTGCTTCGGTTGCTCGCCTTTTTAATGCGCCATAATTTTGCCCAGCAAGTGAGTTCACAACTTCGCTTATAGGCACATTTTCGCAAGCGGAAATGATTGTCAAGAGGTTGCTCACTCCCGGCTGAATTTTTTCATCAAACTTAATTTCACCAAGGCTATCCGTCACCGCCCTCTTAATTTTGCGAGTTATTTCTTCATCTGTGTCGTGCAAGAAGATTATGTTGTTAGGGTCGTCATCGCTCTTGCCCATTTTGGATTCTGGATTAAGAAGGCCTTTTATTCTTGCCCCAACTTTTGGAACGACTGCTTTTGGAATAACAAAGGTGTTGCCAAACTTGTGGTTGAAACGCGTTGCAATGTCACGCGTTAGTTCAACGTGTTGAACTTGGTCCTCGCCCACAGGCACAATATTGGTGTTATATAACAAAATGTCCGCCGCCATAAGCACGGGATAGGTGAACAATGCGGTGGTGACGCTTGTGCCTTTTGCGGATTTATCTTTAAACTGCGTCATG
>CANQHS010000027.1 GCA_947623795.1 uncultured Clostridia bacterium
CATATCAAACAGCATATTTAAAATGCTACTACGAGGCAGAGTTCTTAACCGCCCTATTCAACAACCGTATAACAAAAAGCGATAAAATAAAACACTATTTGGCATATGCTAAGGAAGAAAACATTCCCGTTTTGCCGCCAGATATAAATAAAAGCAAAACATTGTTTTCAACAGACGGAAAAACAATTCGTTTTGGCCTAGCCGGACTTAAAAATGTTGGTGTTGGGCTTATTGATAGTATCATCGAGGAACGCAATGCAAATGGAGATTTTAAGGACTTGGCAGATTTCATTTGGAGAGTTGACAGCCAAGCTTTAAACAAGAGATGTATTGAAAGTTTAATCAAAGCGGGAGCTTTCGATTGCTTTAATAGACCACGCAGCCAACTTATGGCGGTTTATTCAATTATGGTCGACCGTGCCTTAGAGCGAAAGAAAAAATCGATGCACGGACAAATGGACTTGTTTGGCGACATTATAGAGGACACAAAACTTATTGAGGAAAATGAATACCCTAATATTCGCGAATATGTTAGCAATGTGAAATTGCAATATGAAAAAGAGATTGCGGGAACATATCTATCTGGTCACCCGTTGGACGCATATTTAAATGTAATTAAAAACTTCAACTTTAATTCAAGCCTTATTCCGTCCGATAGTGTCGATGATGATATAGAAAGCGAAAACGGAAATGATGAAAATACAATTCTTACCCCTCAACCATTATCTGAAGATGAAGAATTGCAAGAAGAGGAAGTCCTTTATGGCGGATTAAATAATGGCGACAGTGTGACTTGCGGCGGAGTTCTCACCGACTATCGCGTTTTGACAACAAAAAAAGGCGACCGAATGGCATTTTTGACAATTGAAGATTTAACGGGCACTTTCGACGCTGTGCTGTTTAGCAAAAACTATGAAAAATATAAAGAACTTCTCGTTAAAGATAGCCTAATCCTTATAAAAGGCAAATTTACTTTAAGAGATGACAAAAAGCCATCTGTGACAATTGATAAAATTGAACAACTTAATGACGAATCCAAACAAGAAGAACACATTGAAGAAGTGGAAATCCAAAAGCCAAAGAAATTATGTTTGAAATACAATATAACAGATGGCGTGGTGCATAGCGCAGTCAAAAAGATTCTTTCCGCTTATAACGGAATTGACGAAGTTTATATTAAAGACACCGCTTCCAACAAAGCCTTTAAAATGGACACATTCGTTTCAATCCAAGATAGTTTAATCTTTCAACTTGAAACAATTCTAAATAAAGATTGCATAAAAATTGTTTAAAAAAAATTAAGGTTCTTCCTTAATTTTTTATTTTAAAATATTTATTTTTTTATAAAAAAACTTAAAATTTTTTGTATTTTTTACTATTTTTTGCAATTTTTTATTGTTTTTTCTTAATTTTTTATATTTTTTCTTAATTTTTATATTTTTTCTTAATTTTTATATTTTTTATTTAATTTTTAAATTTAAAAATCCTCAACTTCTTCATGTTTTGGTTTTTTCTTTTTGTAGCCAAAAAGTTTTAATCTACCCTTATTAAAAATGGTAACAATTAAAATGTACATGCTAGCAATTCCTATTATAAAATAGATAATTCGGCTGAAAACATTGGCTTGTGTGCCAAAAATGCCAGCAACAAAATCATATTGCAATGTTCCAATCATAAGCCAATTTAGCCCACCCAAACATGTCAAAACAAAAGCGATAAATCTCAACATAAAAACTCCTTAGTTTATTTTTGCTAAATAATAAAATTTTTATGCAAATAAAAAAATAAACTTAAAAAAATACAAAAATAAAGCTCAAATTCTAGGCTTTATTTTTCTTCTTTTTCATTATATTTATTAATTTGTTTTTCCAAAATTTTATAGTTAATTGGCTTTTTAATTTCCACCACCCTATATGGACATGCGGTGAAACATTTGAAACAATAAATACATTTCGAATAGTCTATTTGAGCATAAAGTTCGTTCTCTTTATCATAGCGCATCATTATTGCACCCGTTGGGCAGATTTTGCTACAAATTGTGCATCCCTTGCAATGATTTTTATTTATGGCAACGCGTTGCTGATATAAATTAAAATATCTTTTTTGCTTTAATTTGTTTTTATGAATTTCTTTTTCACCATTAAACTCGCCCAACTCAAAATCTAGCACTTGAAATTTTTCTTTTATCTCTCCTATCACTTTATATGTATGCCCTAGTTGAATAAGTTTTCTATTCTCTGCCTCTTTAAGATATGTGTCACTATGTTTTATACCTAAAATATCCATAAGACACGCATCAACTTTATAAGCATTTTCGCCTACTGCAAGGCAATATGTCATATGTTGATTTTCGTTTGCTTCCAAAGAAACAATTCCATCCACAACATTAAGAACTAGTTTATTTTTAAGATATTCGTTTAAATCTATTATGTAGTTATTAAATTCTTTGAGACGAACGAATCTATTTAAAATTAATGATTTAAGCTCGCCTGGAATAAAGCCAAACAAATTGGCTGTTGCCCCTAAAAATCCTAAATTTCCATCAATTTTAAGTTTGCCGATATTGACAATTAAGTCCGCATCATTTATAGCATCCAACAAGGTTAAAGTTTTGCTAGCTACTCCATTTGGATTTTCAACTACGCAAGTTTTTAGATTATTGTTAAGTGTACATTTTGAAGAATTCGCCACTTCAAGCATGCCGGTGTTCAAATAGACTTTGTCCAATTCTTCCAATGAATAATTGCCATAAGGGCTTTCCGCCACCATGACAGACAATCCCATTTCTGTTAACGCATTCGCGACTGCACAGACAACAGCTGGATGCGTTGTTTTGGCTAAATCGGGCGAGCAAGAGATTGGCGCACAAACTTTTAACAAAACTTTCATTTTAGGCTTGAACTTATTAAAATTTATGCTGGATAAAGCCGCTTTGAATTTCTCCAAAATTGTGTTAACATCATATTCTTCTATATAACTCAACGAAACAAAATCGCTCATAGATAAATCCTACTAAAAATTTCAAGAATTGTCAAATATTTAAAAAAGTTTAATTTATTTTTGTATATGTTTGATTTTTTTGTTTATTTTTAATAAAATATCAATATGATAAAAATTTGGGGGAAGCTTTTGGTTGACGACAAAGTTATTAAGGGAAACACAATTGTGATTGATGAAAAAACCACATCGTTTTTTGATATGCTAAAACAACTTTCGTCTTCTCTTAACATTCCCACCCCGATTCTGCTCGACAAGCATGTTTATGACTTTAATGTTTTCAACATATGCATTTTTAGGCCAGACGATTTCGTTGAAGCTGTAAATTTTGAAAAATTTGTGCTTGAATATTTAAAAAATTAGCAATTTTATTTAAATTTTACATATAATATTAAACTATATAGCCATTTGTTTTATCAAAATGAGTTTAAAAACTCTTGACATAAGTTAAAAAAAGGCATATAATTTTGTTATGCGATAGGGAAATCTATTGCATTATTTATTTAGGAGGCAAAATATGGACGAAAAAACATTTATGACCAGCGAAGGCTTGGAACGTTTGAAGGAAAGGCTTGATTATTTGAAATCCACAAAAAGGCAGGAAGTTGCGGACAAAATTGCAGAAGCCAGAAGTTATGGAGATTTGAGTGAAAATAGCGAATATGACATTGCCAGAGATGAACAACGTTCAGTTGAGCAAGAAATATTCGACCTTGAAAATAAATTGAAATCTGCTGAAATTATCGACCCTAAAAAAATAAACACAAATCGCGTTAATGTAGGTTGTCGCGTTAATGTAATAAATCAAAAAACGGGTGCTAAATTTGAATATACCATTGTTGGCGATGTTGATTCCGACCCACTTAATGGAAAAATTAGCAATCAATCTCCAATTGGAGCGGGATTAATAAACAAAAAAGTTGGAGAAATTGCCGCAATAAAAACTCCTGCCGGCATCGTTGAACTTAAAATAACGAAAATTAAAATTTAAAAAAGAGCATAATGCTCTTTTTTTATTTCTAATTTATATAATTTGCAAGACCCTATTCCTCTTTAGCTGTTTAGATAATTATCTCACTCTCAGGCTTATTTTTCAAGCACAATATTAATAAGGTAATTTTCAATCCCCTTATCCCCAGTCCACCCTACTTTAAACTGTACAAAATAAGGGAATTTTAAAATTCCTTAATCTGTCTTACTTTTATTAAACTTTTGAAAAAATAAGGGAATTTTAAAATTCCCTTATTGTTGTGTTGTTTCGATAATTATTTCGTTTTCTGGCTTGTTTTTTAAACACAACCCAACAATCATAAATGCCATGGTGAGAAGATTGCCGGACAAGACGCTAAGCACAAGCAAGGTGATGATGCTGGCTTTGCGGTTGCTATTTCTTTTGGCATCTTTAATAACTAGGACTGCCACAATGATATTTGCAACCGACAACAAAATTGTAATCCAAGCGAACACATTCAAAACTGTTTTTGCAACGTTGGCAATTGCAACAATTTCCCCTCTTGTTATTTTAATCTCTTTGTCGTTTACTGTGTAGGTAAAGTAATAATCGCCCGGTTCTAGTGTTTCATCTTCCTTATCGGTAACTAAGGTAAAAGTAGTCGTGTCGTTTTCATAACCTTCTTTTATCGATTTTTCTGTAACCATGCTCGAAAGAGTTCCCAAAAGAATCCCCTCAAGAATGCAAATGCCCGCCAAAACTATGCTAATGATTGCGCCAGCTTTTAAAAATGCTCTTTTTGTTGATGACATATTCACCCTCCTAATAATCAAATAATAATCTTTTTAATTTCCTTTGTCAACTAAAAATTATTGAAAAAATTTTTCATCTATGCTATAATAAAGTTATGATAGATAACATTAAAAACACTAGTCTATATAAAAATTTAAAATTAGATGGCAAATTTCATGCTTATCTATTTTATTCTTCGGACAAGGTGAAAAATAACGAAATTGCCCTAACTTTTGCAAAATCTATCGTTTGTGAGCAGAAAAACGCGTGCGACAACTGCCACAATTGCAAGCAATTCAATTCACTTTCCCACCCTGATGTCATGATTGTTGACCAAGATAGTATTAAAGTGGACGATGTGAAACTTATCATAGAGAAATTATCCACAAAGCCAATACAAGCGAGCAAAAAAGTTTTTGTTATCCTAAATGCGGAAAATATAAACGAAACAGCACAAAACAAACTTTTAAAATCGCTTGAAGAGCCAAGTGAAAGTGCAATTTTCATCCTTTCCGCCACCCAAACAAATAAATTGTTGCCAACTGTATTGAGCAGGCTCAACAAAACATATGTGGGAAATCTTAGCGCGGACGATGAAAAAATGATATGCCAAAGTTTGCTTGAAGCCGGCACGGATATTTCTAAATTCATTGGCAAAGGCTTCACTCTAACTGAAATGCTAAATTTTGCGACCGACAGTGCCTATAAAGAGAGCTTGGAAGAAATTAAAAATCTATTTTCTTCGCTCAACACAACTGCGGACATTCCTATTGCAGTTTCTAATTTAAATGTCGCAAACAAACAATTGTTTTTTACAAATTTGATGGATATTTTGTTGTCCATTTTAAAGCAAAACAACAAATTTGATTCAAGTGTCACAACACCAATAAGCGGAAAATTTAGCAAAAAGGCAATTTCAAAATGCCTACCACTCGTTGAAGATGCTTATAAAAAATTGATGAGCAATGTAAATTTTTATTATATTCTAGATAATTTATTGTTTAATATGTTAAAGGAGAGATTTTTATGCAAGTAATGGAAATAGTTTTGTTCAATTCGCCTAATGCTGTCTACGCTCAACCCGATGAGAATTTAAAAAAAGGCAGCCGCGTTGTTGTCGACAGTAACGGGCTTGAAGTGGGCGCAGTAAAAGGTATTAAAGATGTAGATAACAAAGTTGAACTTGTTAAAATTGTGCGTGAGTGTACAAAAGAGGACAATCTTGCACATTGTGAAAATTGCAAGTTTACTCGTGCCCTACTTCCTGAAATAAAAAAAGAAGTTGAAAAATTGGGGCTTGACATGAAAGTTAGTTTCATCTCAACCAATTTGGATAGGAGCAAAATAATTGTTAACTACACCGCTGATGAGCGCGTTGATTTTAGAGAACTTATTAAAGTGCTTGGCGCGAAGTATAAGTTGCGAATTGAAATGCACCAAATTGGCAATCGCGACGAAAGCAAAGTTGTTGGCGCATTCGGCGTTTGCGGACGAGTTACATGCTGCAAATTGTATCTTAACGATTTTGATAAAGTGTCAATCAAGATGGCAAAAAATCAAAATATTGCACTTAATCCAACCCGCATCAATGGCATGTGCGGCCGTCTGCTCTGCTGCTTGAAATATGAAGACGAATTTTATGAGCAGATGCAAAAGAAAATGCCAAAAGTTGGCAGCAAAGTTACGACTCCAGACGGAGTTGGAGTTGTTAGCGCAACTGACTTTTTGCGTGAAAATGTAACAGTAAATTTCACTAAAGATGAAAGCACAGAACAAAAAATTTATAGCCTTGCCGACATCAAAAAAGGAAAATAAATTTAATTTTAGACATGATGTTTGTTTGTCACCCTGAGCGAAGTCGAATGGGTCTACTAGTTATTCTAAGCGAAATGTTGACAGATTCTTCGCACACTCATTTGCTCATAATGACATTAGCGAGATTCTTCGATTTCGCTTCGCTCCACTCAGAATGACACTTTTAAATTAAATATAACTATGAAAAATACTGACAACTTTAAACTTGAAAACTTTGGAAATGGGATTTGATTTATGCGAAACTCCGTAACGCGTAAACCAAAATCCCCAAATATAACAAAATGGATAACACATGAAAAATACTGACAACTTTAAACTTGAAAACTTTGGGAATGGGATTTCGGTTTACCAAAGTGACAACTTATATAAATTTACGCAAGACGCCATTTTGCTTGCTAAATTTTTAAACATTAAACACAGTGACAACGTGCTTGAGCTTTGTGCTGGAAGCGGAGTTATTAGTTTTTATGCTTATTCGCTAAACTACTTTAATCATCTATATTTTAACGAAATTCAGCCTGAAATGTGTGAGGTTATTGAAGAAAATATCAAGTTCAACAACCTAAAACGCAAAAGTAAAATTTTTAATTGCAATTTAAAAGACTTGAAATTATCAGATTTTGAAAAGCCTGTTGATGTTATAATTTGCAACCCACCTTATCAAAAAGTTAATGGCAAAAGTTTGTTAAATGAAAAAAAAGAAATTGCAATTTCTCGTCATGAAATTGAGGCAACTCTTGAAGATATAATTAAAAAATCTAGCGAACTAATTAAAGATAAAGGCCGATTTTATATGGTGCATCTTGCATCGCGTTCAGCTGAACTGATTGCCCTTTGTCATAACTATAAACTCGAAGTTAAAAAGATAAAATATATTTTCACAAACGATAAGGAAGCATATTTAGTGCTAATCGAAGCAGTAAAAAACGCCAACCCCGGTGCTATAGTTTTAAAGGAGCAAATCTAATGATTTATTTCGTTGCAACGCCGATTGGCAATTTGGACGATATCAGTTTTAGAGCAATTGAAGTGTTGAAAAATTGCGATGTTATTGCGTGCGAGGACACTAGGCACAGCAAAATTTTGCTTGACCACTATTCCATTAAAACCAAAACTATTGCATACCACAAATTTAACGAAAACAATAGTGCAGACGGAATTATTGAACTTGAAAAAGCGGGCAAAAATATTGCAATAATAAGCGATGCAGGCATGCCGGTCATCTCCGACCCCGGAAATGTTTTAGCAAAAAAACTAATTGAGCAAAACATTAAGTTTACAATCGTGCCAGGCGCAAATGCCGGGCTTTCTGCCCTTGTTTTGTCCGGATTTGATGCAACAAAGTTTGCATTCTTTGGCTTTTTGAGTGAAAAAAACAAAGAATTAAAGCAACAATTAGATGAAATTAAAAATTTTTCTGGCACAAAAATAATTTACTCATCAAAATACAATATCAATAAAGACCTAGCAAATTTATATAATGCACTTGGAGAAGTTAATGTTGCGATAGCCAGCGAAATCACAAAAATGCACGAAAATGTGGTTTTCTCCACCCTTCCTTTTGAGTTGGACGAGCCAAAAGGAGAATTTGTTTTGGTGGTTGAAAATAAGGAGCAAGAAAACACCACGCCAAGCGAAAAAGATATAATATTAGAACTAAAAAAACTTACAAAAACACTCGATAAAAACGAAGCAATAAAGCAAATTAAAGATAAATACAAACTAACAAAATCTTACGTTTATAACCTATATGAAAGGAATAAATAATAATATTTTCATATCTTCTTTAATAAATTTTACAAATTTATGCAATATAAGTGAAAAATTAAATTTTAATATTTACAAATAAAATTATTGTGTTATAATTAAATTATGATTATTTTAGATGGAAAATCCGTTGCACAAGGCATTAAAAATGAAGTGAAAAATAAAGTTTTGGAGTTAGACAAAAAACCTGTTTTGTCGTGTTTGCTCGTTGAGGGTGACAGTGCGAGCGAAATTTATGTGAAAAACAAACAACGCGCTTGCGAGGAATGTGGCTTGATTTCGAGGCTAATTAGATTAAAGCACGACATATCTCAACAAGAGCTTGAATCTGTTATCCAAAAAGAAAACAACGACCGTGATGTTTCAGCAATATTATTGCAGTTGCCAATTCCAAAAGCGTTAAATGGGGATTTGGCTATCAACACAATAAGTCCCCGGAAAGATGTTGACTGCCTCACCTATGAAAATTTGGGGAAACTTTTTTCAGGAAAAGGCAAAATCGCTCCATGCACTGCAACAGGAATAATAAGAATCTTAGATAAATACAATGTTAATTTGCAAGGCAAACTTGCAGTTGTTGTTGGCAGAAGTTTGTTGGTGGGCAAAAGTGTTGCAAGTTTACTTGAACAACGCAATGCAACTGTAGTTTTGTGCCATAGCAAAACGGAAAATATGCAAGAAATCACTAAACAAGCAGACATCTTGATTGTCGCCATTGGAAAAGCCAAATTTATCACGGCAGATTTTGTGAAAGATGGTGCCATCGTTATTGATGTTGGCATAAATCGAATTGATGGCAAGTTGTATGGCGATGTGGATTTTGAAAACGTTAAAGAAAAATGCTCCATGATAACCCCCGTCCCCGGCGGAGTTGGTCCACTAACCGTCGCCTGCCTTATGGAAAATACTTACAAATTAGCAAAAGAACAACAAAAACTATAAAAAAGGCAACTCAATTGAGCTGCTTTTTTGTTAAATTAACTTATAGTTTGTTCGTCAGTTTGTTCGTCAGTTTTTTCTTTTTTTAGTGAAGATAAATAGTGTTTGCATATTTGTCTATAAATTATTTCTCTAATCCTTGCATTATCTGGTAGTTCTTGTATTTTTTTACACATGTTTAGCAATTTTTGAACAGATTCTTCTTGTTTTGCGATAAAATCACTCTCTAACTCATATGCAAAATCGTGCGATTTAAGCATTGTTTCCACAGCTTTCCCTACTATCGCTTTAATATTTTTACCCGTATAATAATGAAAATCCGAAGGATTGTTGCTAACTGCTAGCAGCATATATTCATCATTAGAAGAAAATATTTTAGAATATTGCGCAAGATATCTATAAGCATAACGGCATGAATGTTCAGAAAGTTCTTTAACAAGTTTATCTATAAATGCTTTATCTTCCAACAATTTGGATTTTACGATAATTTTACCTTCCTTTTCTTCCGTTATAATATATTGTTTGTTGTCTTTTAATTCTTTTTTAACCTTTTCAGAAATAGGTAAATAATATGTACGAACCAATCCGCCAAGCTGATCATTATGGACAATGGACATCATTGCCAATTCTTCATTTGCTTGAATTTTATATGAGCCGTAACTGATTATAGTAGGATCAGTAAATGCACATCTGGTCGTTATAACTCTTCTAAAAAATTCTTCATTATCCAAATATTCTTTTGGAACAACTTTTTCTAATAAAACGCATGATTTATAAAATTCTCCATTTTCAAAAGGCTCAAATAATTTCACTGCTTCGTCTAATGACATTGTTTCTGGTGTGTTATTATATGTTAATTCTTTCATATACCCTCCATTTTCTTTTAATATTAATTATTATAAAGCACATTTTGTTTCTTGTCAAGTATTTTTGAACATTTAATTCTAGAATCATTTAGATGATAAAACACTAAACTTGGTGTTTTTTTTATTGCTCTCAACAAAATTATAAGTATTTTACAAAAATCAAGGACGTTTTATAAATTTATAAAGAGAAAATGACTTACACATTATCAACTAGGGTTTTTGACCAATATATCCTTTGAATTATTGCCCTATTGAGCAATGAATTGTTGTTTATTTCATCAACTGTCAAGTTAAAAATGCTGTACATCAACTCTGGATCTGGCTTATCTAACAAACGATAACTGCAAAGATATTTTTTGTTTTGTTCATCCTGAGTTGCTATGACAACATCCTCTTTTTCTAGGTTCTGTTCATAATCATCTAAGCGAACCATATAAAAATTTTGCATTTTTTGCTTATATTCTTTGTTGCGAGCATGAATCATTGAGCTTATGTCAATTATAAATCCTTTATCTCTAAAAAGGCAGAAATTCATGGCGTGGC
>CANQHS010000028.1 GCA_947623795.1 uncultured Clostridia bacterium
CAACAAATAGAGTGGGCGATGATGTTCTTGAGGGCTTTAAAAAGAAAAAGCACGAAATTCCGCTTTATAGCCTAAACAAAGTCAAGGATTTTGTCGACCTAAACAAATGGATGCACGATATGGAAAAGGAAACGGGCAAGGCAGAAACTTTTTCGCTTGAATACAAATATGATGGGCTAAAAGTTGTCATCGAATATAATAATGGCCAATATGTTTCGGCAACAACGCGTGGCAATGGAACGATTGGCGAGGATGTTACCGCACAAGTCAAAACAATCAAAAGTGTGCCACTAACAATTCCTTTTAATGGCAGACTTATTGTGCAGGGCGAGTGTATGATGACAAACAAATCTTTTGTCGAATACAACAAAACTGCCGAAATTCCGCTAAAAAATCCGCGCAATGGCGTTGCTGGAGCTGTTAGGAATTTAGATCCGAAAGAAACCGAAAAACGTAAATTGGATTTCTTCTGCTATGATGTTCTGCTTGTCGAAAACAAACAGATTGCAACGCAAAGCGAAATGCACGAATTTATTTTAAACGAAGGCTTCAAAACAGGCGACTTTTTCAAACTTGTACACTCAATAGGAGAAGCTAAATCCGAAATTGAACATATTGACAAAATTAAAAATAAACTCGATGTTATGATTGATGGCATGGTTATAAAGATAAACAACTGCACCGCCCGTGACGATATAGGCTTTACAAACAAATTTCCTAAATGGGCAATGGCATACAAATTTAAGCCGGTCGAACTTAGCACAACTCTAAAAGATGTCATATGGCAGGTTGGAAGAACGGGCAAAATAACTCCAATCGCAATTTTAGACCCAATTGAATTGAGTGGCGCAACAGTTAGTAGGGCAACTCTTAATAATACACAAGATATAGAGAGAAAACAAGTTAAAATCAATAGCCGTGTTTTCGTTAGGCGCAGTAACGAAGTTATTCCGGAAGTTATGGGAATTGCCGAGCATTGCGAACACGAAAGGGAAATAATTCCTCCAACAAATTGCCCAAGTTGTGGAAGCACATTGCAAACAATTGGTGCGAATTTGTTTTGTGTCAACCACAAAGGTTGCTTCGAGCAGATTGTGGATAGACTAACGCATTTTGTTTCGCGCGATGCCTTCAACATCGAGGGATTAAGCGAAAAGACATTGATTCAATTATTCAAAACTTTCCACATTGCATATCCATATGAATTGTTCAGTTTAGATGCGGAAAAACTATCGAAACTTGATGGCTTTAAAGATAAAAAAATCGCAAATATTCTATCTAGTATCGAAAAAAGCAAAAATATTGAGTGGGCAAACTTTATCTTTGCTCTTGGCATATTGAACATAGGCAAAAAGACAGCTTTTGTTTTAAGCAAAATTTTCCGCTCTCTCGATGAACTTAAAAATGCGGACTTTATCTCCCTTACAAACATTGACGATGTGGGCGAAATAGTTGCAAATAGCATAATTGAATATTTTAAGGATGAAGAAAATTTAAATAATATTCAAAAATTGTTTGATTTCGGTGTGAAAATTATTGAGCCTGAGCAAACGGGCAGTAATGCTAATTTTAGCAACAAAACAATTGTCCTAACTGGCAGTTTAACAAACTACACCCGCCCAGAATTAACCAAGATATTGCAGAATTTGGGTGCAAATGTGACATCGAGCGTCAGCAAAAACACAGATATGGTGATTGTTGGCGAGGATGCAGGCAGCAAACTAGACAAAGCGAAAGCACTAAATATAAGACTAGTGTTCGAAAATGAACTTATTAAATTGCTAAAATAACCGCTTATGGCGGTTTTTTATATTTAAATTAATTTAAAAAATTTGATTTCGGAGTAAAAATCTTTGGTTTTTTAGCCGATATTTGCTATAATAATTTAGTTTTATTTTACTAGGGGACAAAATGATCACTTTTAAAGAAATTGAAATGTCAGGTTTTAAATCGTTTGCTGACACAACACATATTAACTTCGATGGTGGCATAACTGCCATTGTTGGTCCAAACGGGTGCGGAAAGTCTAATGTGAGCGATGCAATCCGTTGGGTGTTGGGTGAGCAATCCAGCAAGGCCTTGCGTGGCGATAGTATGCAAGACTTTATTTTTGCGGGAACAGAAAAGCGAAAGAAGTTGAGTTATTGTGAGGTGTCTCTCGTTTTTGATAATACAAACAAATGGTTCAATGTTGAATACGATGAAGTTGTTTTAACCCGAAAATTATATCGTAGTGGCGAAAGCGAATATTATATAAACAGAAAACTATGTAGATTGAAAGATATCAGAAATATTCTATATGATAGCGGCATAGGCAAGGACGGATATTCAATCATCGGTCAAGGCCGTGTTGAAGAGATAATACAATCAAAGCCGGAAGATAGAAGGGCAATTTTTGAAGAAGCTGCCGGCATCGCAAAATATAAGGCAAGTAAAAAGGAAACTGAGCGTAGACTAGAAAATGTTCGAGACAACTTGAGCCGTGCCAATGACATTTTAACCGAAGTTGAACGCCGCCTTGGCCCTTTAAAAAAGCAAAGTGAGGACGCAAAAAAATATCTTGAATTGCGAGATAATTTAAAACAGTTGGAAATTGACGCGTATATTTATCAATATGACCACGCCGCGCAAACAAAAGAAGAGATAAATTCAAAGTTGGTAGGCTTAAGAGATAATCTCAATGTCCTTACAAATTCTATGGAAACCGAGCAGGCCAAATATGATAAATCCTTAAACGAAATCAATCAACTAGACAAGCGCGCAAACGAACTCCACGAGCAAGTTTTAACCTACACAGTCGCACTTGAAAAGAAGCAAGGCGACACACGACTACTAAACGAACAAACTAGATATTTAAAGGAGCAGTTAGATAGATTAAATGGCGAGTTGGATGGCTATAATTTGGATCTGAATCAACGCCAGGCACTTATAAATTCGGCTTTGAGCTTGCGTGAAGAAGAGAAAGATAAACTCAACAAACTTCGCAAAGAAAATGAAAGTTTAAGCGAAAAATATTTTGAACTTATCGATAAAATAACTAAATCTGAAGGCGAAAAAGAAGAAAATCAGCGTGCAATTATAGATAATCTTGAAAAGTTGACAGATATAAAAGCAAATCTTTCCGCCTATATTGCAAAAAGAGATGCGATGCGTGAAAATATAAGCCAAGATAGCGAAAAATTGAAGGCAACAAATCTAGTCAAATCAAAATTGCAAACTGAATTCGACCAATTGAATAATATTATTGCTACATTAAACGCAACAAGGCAAACAAAGCAAGAAAATTTAAATAAAATAAACGCAAAAATCGAAACAGTAAATGACAACCTAAACGAAGTTGGAGACAGGATTTTCAGTTTGAAATCATCAATTGATAGCGACACAAATCGCAAAAATATTTTGTCAAATCTTCAAGCGGATTTCGAGGGCTATCAATATGCGGTTAAACGACTTCTTCAAGAAAGCAAAAACAATCCAACTTTAAATAGTGCAATAAAAGGCGTGGTTGGAAACATTATTTCGGTCGATGAAAAGTTTTCGCTAGCAATCGAAATCGCACTTGGCGGAAGCATTCAAAACATAGTAACTAAAGACGAAAATGATGCAAAAACCCTAATTAATTACCTAAAACAAACCCGTCTTGGCAGGGCAACTTTCTTGCCAATAACAACAGTTAAGCCAAGAAGTTTGTCCGCATATGAAAAGCAGAGCTTGAAATCTGCTGGTTGTTTTGGTGTGGCAAATGAACTTGTTAGGGCAGAAGCCGTCTACAAACCTGTTGTCGAAAGTTTACTTGGCTCAACTGTTATTGTAGATAATTTGGATAACGCCACGGCTCTAGCAAAACGCACTGGATTTTCATATCGCATTGTGACCCTTGAGGGCGATGTTTTGTCTCCACAAGGCAGCATGTCGGGCGGCAGCAAGAAAAACACAACAGATAGTTCGCTTTTAAATAAGGAAGCGGAGATAAAGAATTTGGCAAAACAAATTGAAGATAAATCAATTGAATTAAAAGCTTTATCTGGTCAACAATCATCTTTGATAGACGCTTTAAACAAACTAAAAGTTCTTTTAACAAGAGAAAATGATGAGCTAGCAAATGTCAATAGCGAATTTTTCACTAAAAATTCTAGACTTGAAAATTTAAAAGAGAATTTAGCAAAAATTGATGAAGACATTTTCTCTTTAAATAGTCAAATCACGGTCGCAAATAATATAGTAAAAGACCTTGATGAAAAAATTAATTCAATCGATAGTGTTGAACTTAACTATAATGCCAGCCAACAAAAGGCAAGCGAATATAGCAAAAATAACACCACACTATATGATGAATTAAAGCAAAAACGCGATGAATATCAAGACAGCATGACAACTTCAAAAGTCCAAATTGCCGCAACGGAAGAAAAAATCAACTCTCTAAATAAGGACATTGAAACTCAAACCTCAGAGATTGAAAACATTAAGAGGAACATCGAGATTGTAACAAAAAATCTTTTGAGTCAGCAAGCTGTTTATGACGAGGCAATGAGTTTAAATAAAGCAAAAAGCGAAGATAAAGAAGTTGAAGAATTAAAAGAAAAATTAAACGACCTCAACACAAAAATCTCGCAATTTGACGACTTCAAGCAGACCTTGATGAGAGAACTTAAAGACCTTGACGATAAGAAAAATCAACTCAATAACGAAATTGGTCGCATAAACAACAAAATCTATCAACAAGAAAGCAATCTTCAAAAAGTTGACATCGATATTGAAAATATGCAAGAACGCATATTTGAAGAATATGAAATGACATATAACGATTGCTTGCCATATAAGAGTCAAACGGAAAATTTTGATATCAAAGAAACATTAATAAAAATCAACAAGATAAAAAGTCAAATGAATTCGCTCGGCCCTGTCAATATTCACGCTTTGGAAGAATATAAGACTGAGGGCGGGAGATATGAAGAACTTAATGGCCAAATAACCGACCTAAAACAAGCGGAAGAAGATGCTGTTAAAATCATTGCCGACCTATCAAAAGAAATGCTAGATAAATTCAACACTGAATTTGTTAAAATTCAAGCTAACTTCACAAAGGTGTTTAAAGAATTATTCGGCGGTGGCAATGCGAGGCTTGAACTTTTGCCAAGCGAAGATCCACTCACTGCAGGTGTTGAAATCATAGCGCAGCCACCGGGGAAAGTTTTGCAACAAATAACCTTGCTAAGCGGTGGAGAAAAGACAATGACCGCAATCGCAATTTTGTTTGCAATATTAAAATTGAAACCGATGCCTTTCTGCTTTTTGGACGAAATCGAAGCGGCGCTGGACGATGCCAATATCGACCGATATGCTCGTTATCTCAAACGATTTAGCGATGAAACTCAATTCATTGTCATCACACATAGAAAGCCAACTATGGAACTTGCAGATAGCCTTTATGGTGTAACGATGGAAGAAAAAGGCGTCAGCAAAATCGTCTCAGTCAAGCTTGCCGATGCTGTCAAGGTTGCCGAAACCGAAGAAAAGAACAATCAAGAAACTGCGTAGTTTATATTCATAACACACAATATATAGGAGCAATATGGGAATTTTTAAAAAGTTTTTTGAAAAGCTAAAATATGCATTTAAGCGTACTGAACTCAATGATGATTTTTATGACGAACTTGAGGCGTTGCTTGTTTCCAGCGACATGGGCGTTGAAACCGCCATGGACATTATGGACGAACTAAGGGACACTTGCAAATCGAAATTGATAAAAGATATTGAGCGTGCACAAATTGAGTTGAAACAAATTTTGATTGACAAATTAAATGCAAATCAAGTTCAATTTGAATATCCACTAATTATAACCGTGGTGGGTGTCAATGGTGTGGGCAAAACCACAAGCATTGCCAAAATGACAAAATTCTTTTTAAAAAACAAAAAGTCAGTTTTGCTTGCGGCGGGGGACACTTTCCGTGCGGCGGCCACTGAGCAACTTAACGATTGGGCTGAAAAATTAAAAGTTAAAATAATAAAACAAGGCGAGGGAGCGGATAGTGCGTCCATAGTTTTTGATGCCATAACTAGCATGAAGGCAAAAAACACGGACGTTCTTATTGTTGACACAGCAGGTAGGTTGCACACAAAAACCAACCTTATGAAGGAACTTGAAAAAATAAATAATATTGCAAAACGAGAATATCCTCAAGCCCACTTCTTAAATTTGATAGTGCTTGATGCTTCAATTGGTCAAAATTCCATCGCTCAAGTGAAGGCATTTAAAGATAGTGTTGATATTGATGGCATAATTTTGACCAAACTTGACGGAACAAGTAAGGGCGGGGTTGTTTATCCAATAATAAACGAACTCAATGTGCCTATCATTTTCACAGGCTTTGGTGAAGGTGTGGACGACTTATCTATATTTGACGCGGGCAGTTTTGTTGACAAGATTTTAATGTAATTATGAACATAGAAGATAGAATAAAAATTGCAATTTTAACAAAATATTATGGCAAATTGTTAACAGAAAAGCAACTTAAAGTGCTTTATATGTATGTTGACAATAATCTTTCGCTTGCCGAAGTGAGCAGCGAACTAAAAATAACTCGCCAAGCCGTCAAGGATGCACTTGATAGTGCGGTGTCAACTCTTGAAAAAACCGAAAAAGACTTGCAATTTATAGAAAGAGATGATAAAATAAAGAAGTTGCTAGACGAAAAATCGCTATCACAAATAGATATGCAAACGAGGCTAGAAATTTTATCTATATTGGAGGACTAATGGCATTTTTTTCTAATTTAAGCGAAAGATTAAATCACATTTTTAGCAAAATGACAAAGCATGGCAAACTAACTTCCCTTGAAATTAAAGAGGCAATGCGTGAAATTCGTGTGGCTCTCTTGGAAGCAGATGTAAACTATGTTGTGGCTAAAGATTTTATAAATAGAGTTAGTGAACTTGCGGTTGGTGAAGAAATTCTAAAAAGTTTAACTCCAACTCAGCAGGTTATAAAAATTGTTCGTGACGAACTAACCAAACTAATGGGCGGCGAAAACCAAAAATTGGAAGTTAGCCCAAAACCACCAACAATAATAATGATGTGTGGTCTACAGGGTAGTGGTAAAACAACATTTTGCGGAAAACTCGCCTTAAAACTAAAAAAAGAAGGCAAAAAACCGCTCCTTGTAGCTTGCGACATCTATCGCCCAGCGGCAATAGACCAACTTAAAGTGCTTGGAAAATCAATTCAAATTGATGTTTTTGAGCGCGGGACAAACAATCCCGTTAAAACCGTTAAAGAAGCGGTCGATTATGCCAACAAATTTCAACTGGACACAGTAATTATAGACACAGCGGGCAGATTGCAAATTGACGAAAAATTGATGGACGAATTAAAAGACATCAAAAAAGCCATCAATCCAACCGAAATCTTGCTTGTTATAGATGCGATGATCGGTCAAGAAGCAGTGGCAGTTTCCAAAGCGTTTAATGACGCTCTTGATGTCACGGGCGTTGTGCTAACCAAAACAGATGGTGACACACGTGGCGGTGCTGCGCTTTCAATTCGTTCAGTCATTGGCAAACCAATTAAATTCGTGGGTGTGGGCGAGAAGTTGACCGACCTTGAGCCTTTTTATCCGGACCGTATGGCTTCAAGAATTTTGGGCATGGGAGATGTCCTATCTCTTATCGATAAGGCCCAAGAAGCGGTTGATGAGAAAACAGCCAAAGAAATGGAGCGAAAATTTAGGGAAAACAGCTTTGACCTAAACGACTATATCGAACAAGTCAATTCCCTCAAAAAAATGGGCGGACTAAAATCTGTATTGTCCATGATGCCGGGCATTGGCGGGAAAATGAAACAACTTGAAAATATGATAGACGATAAAATGCTCGAAAAAAATAAGGCAATAATCCAATCTATGACTGCCAAAGAGCGCCAAAATCCAGAAATAATCAACGGAAGCCGTCGTCAACGCATAGCAAAGGGTGCAGGTGTGCAAGTTAGCGATGTAAATAATCTATTAAAACAATATAGCCAAAGCAAAGAGATGATGAAAATGATGAAAAATCCAAAGGCCTATGGCGGAAAGATGGCAATGATAAAAAAATTAATGGGGCAATAGCCCCATTCTTATAGTTGTTTTGTAGCTAAAATATATTTATATTCGCTCTTAAAACATTTAATTATTGGCTTAATAATTTCTTTGTTTAATAATCTTTGCATTTTTTTATTCTGACAAGAATTGTTCAAACAATAATTAGTATGTGCAAATGAGTATAATAACAAAGTTTTCAAATCTAAATCCTCGTAGCGCCCAATTTTGTTATAATATAATAGAAGGCTTTTTGCGTTATCTATTATTGCCTGTCTAAAATCAACAAATGTTGTAACTTCATTTATATCTACAAAAACATTTAAATTTTCATTATATCTATCTAATAACACTTTGATTGTTGTTAAAGATGCAATACTGTAGACAAGCGAGTTGTAGATATCTAAATTCAAAGATGAGTTGGCAAAAGTTTGCATCTCCAAAAATTGAGTACACGACATACTATCAAGTGGATTAACATTAAATTCGGCAAAAACATCTTCTCCTTCGCTTAAAAGATCGTTAATATATAAATAAAGTTCTTCATCTGTAAAATTTTCTTTCATGTATGTTAATATAACACAAAAAATAAATTTGTCAATATTTTTCAGAAATTTTTTAAAATTCCCTTTACAAATAAAAATTTATGTGCTATACTTGTAAAGTAAATTGACTTTACATAAAAGGAGAAATTATGGCAGTAAAAATCAGATTAACCCGTTTAGGAGATAAAAAATCACCTTTCTATCGTGTTGTGGTTGCAGATGCGCGCGTTGCAAGAGATGGCAAATATATTGCCCAACTTGGAACATATAATCCGCTTAAAAACCCAGCAGAAATCAAAATAGATAAGGAATTGGCTCTTACTTGGTTAAAAAATGGCGCTCAACCAACCGAAACAACAAAATCCATTTTGCAAACCGCTGGCGTTTTGGAAGTTAAGGGCAATAGCACACCTAAAACCAATAACAAGAAAAAGAAAAAAGATTAGTTAGGAGTGATCTATGCAAGAAATGTTAGAGTACATCGTAAAAAACTTAGTGTCCGACCCCGATGCAGTTGAAATTGAACTAAAAGACGGCAAAACCAAAATGTTCAATGTTAAAGTTGCCAAAAAAGATTTAGGCAATGTGATTGGTCGTGGCGGCAACATCGCCAACGCAATTCGCACAGTGGTTAAATCGCTCGGCAATGGCAAGGAAAGGATTGCTATTAAATTCGATGAAAAATAATCTGCTTGAAATCGGCAAAATTGTACGCACTCACGGCATCAAAGGGGCGGTTTAAATAATTAGTTACCTTGATGTCGATTTTTCTATATTCAAAAACATTTTTATTGGCGAAACTTTTACACCAGCAAAAATCACCAAATGCCAGCCATTAAACAATGACGCCTATTCGCTCACAATCGACATAATCCCAAATATTGACATTGCAGAAAAATTTAAAAATAAATCGCTTTTTGTTAATAGGGAAGACTATGCTGAACTTAAAGACAAAGTTTATTTGAGTGACCTCATAAATAAACCCGTCTTGAACGAAAAGGGCAAAGAAATTGGCACGATGGTTGATTTTGACGATTATGGGGCAACAATTATTTTAACAATACGCTGCGGCTCGGTTGATTATCAAATCCCTTATGTTGACGAAATAATTGAATATAATGCCGACCTTGATGTGTTTTTAACAAATCAACAAAAATTTGAGGATGTTAGAATATGAAAATAGACATTTTAACGCTTTTCCCAGATATGTTTGCTCCCCTAAAAGAGAGCATTATTAAACGCGCCACGGAAAAAGGCAAGGTTAAAATCAACATTATAAATATTCGTGATTTTGCATCTCCTCCACATTTTAAGTGCGATGATGAGCCTTTTGGCGGCGGAGCGGGCATGGTTATGATGTGTGAGCCACTATTTAAGGCGATAGAAAGCGTAAAAAAAACCGGCTCACAAATTTTCTATATGTCCCCACGCGGCAAGGTCTTTGACCAACAAACCGCAGTAAAACTATCTAAAAAGAGGCATTTGATTCTCATTTGTGGGCATTATGAAGGCATTGACCAACG
>CANQHS010000029.1 GCA_947623795.1 uncultured Clostridia bacterium
AGCAATTTAGCAATAAGGCGTGGCACGACGAGATACACTCCACGCGCTTTATGCCCCACTGCAAAACCAGTTCTTGTGGGGACCCCGAAGTTGCTCACTTGGTCGGTATGACATAAAAAATAAGGCGCAATGCCTTATTTTTTATTGTTAAAAAGTTTTTTATTATCTATTGATTTTTGTTTTAAATTATGTTATAATTTAACTAAGGAGTCAAAAATGTCTATTGTTGTTTATAATAGTCAATATAAAAAAGCAGACTTAAAAAAAGCTAAATTTGATGAGTTGTATGTTGTTTTTAACGGCTATGAATATAAACTTTCGGATAAAAAATTCGCCGAAACAGACAAAAACGGGAACAAAACGGAAATTAAAAGTGTTAAACAGTTTGAATCTGCGTTAAAGGAAGGCAGATTGTTGTTTAACAACACAAAAGTTAAGATGAACACCGATCCAAAAAGAACGCGTGGGATTTTGTTTCCGCCAGAATATTTAACCACACTTGAATTGCCAAAGGACAACACATATGTGTCGGACAGAATAAATGTTGGCGGGGAGAAAAATCCAATTCCTATGGGGTTGAAGCGCGCGTTGGTTTATCGCGAAGCATATGCGAAAGGCGAACGAAGGGAGCAATATGTTTATCTAAAAATTCATGGCAAAAGCGAAATGGAGTTTGTTCCATTGAAATCCATTGGCTATTATGAAGGCATGGAGTTTAAATCTAATTTAACACTAACTGCTTTGCAAAAAGCGATTGAAAAGGGAAATCAAATTTATTTAACTGACGAGTTCAAAAATGCAACTGTGGATGAAATATATTTGGAAACAACTTTTGTGTTCACCGAAATCAAAACGACCGAAGTTGACGGCAAAGATGTTCCGCTTGTTGCTTCGATTGACACTGCCAATAGACAAATTATCGACATTGTGGGCGAGGGGAACAATATAACATTTGCTGCAAGGCCAATAAGAGATTTTGTGACAACGAGTTATGAAAGAACGGGCGAGTTTGGCATAAAAGCGAAAAAAACACGCCAACAAATGCGGAAAGAGAGATCCGAGCTTCGCAAAAATTTTGTTGCCAACATAACCTCTGCATTTTATGAAAATGCTGGGAGCGTAAATTCGAGAATTTACGAAGCCAATCAAGAGGGCAAGGGCAAATATGTTGTTGTCACCATTGCAGAGGATAATCGAAGCGTTATGGTGCCAATCGAAAGTTTGCGTGAGCTCAACGGGAAAGGTGCAATTGTTGACGAACTGCTTTCCTTTGAGGACCTTTCTCAATTGGTCGGGAAGCAGCTTGTTGTTGACGGCCAAAAAACGGCACCTTTAACCGCTGAACAAGCCTTGATATCCTACGATTTGCAAAAACATCTCCAACAATCCGCTAGGCCGGAAGATAGGCTTGACGATGAGGCATATTTGGAGCTTGAAGACGGAAGCCTTGAAAAAGAAAAGGATATAGTCAAGCCAATTGGTTATAAATTTGTTAAAGATAGCGAAACTGATTTCGATGTGTATATCGTTACTGCGAACACTAGCACAGTCGGAAGAGAAATTGTTGTAGATAAAGACACATTTTTAAAGAATGCGCAAGCAACGGTTACAATTGATGGCAAAAAGGTTGTTGTTTCCCGCGCGGATGCTGTAAAGGCAAAAAGATGCCCATTTGCTAGCGCGCAAGCCGTTCAAACTACAAGCCGCGGCGCCCAAGCTGAGGATTGCCGTCTTTTGGTGGACAAAAAAGATGTGAAAGCAACATGGCTCGCAAAAAAAGACGAAATAAGAAAAAGTATTTTGGATGAATTCTTAAAAAAATACAAGGCGGGCGAATATGAACTTGATGGCCAAGTTGATGTCAAGGACGAACTCATTAAATTGGCAAGAGAGCGAAGCGACGACTGCCGTTATGTTATGGAAGATTTTGTTTCGCAGCCAGACTATGCAAACAGAGTTTCGGAATATGCAAATCTAATGAGCACTCCGCTTACTTGGGACGGCAACAAACTTGTTGGTGGCCCGCAATATGATGCAAAAAAAGCCATAAAAACAGACTTCTCGCGCATGGGAATTGTGTTCACCCACACTCTTGCCTTCGCAATCGGTTGGGGTGGCATTTTGGCAGCGATGATTTCGCCTTGGATAGTTGGCACTTTTGCGCTGGGCTTGGCTGGGGCGGCAATCGGAATGCCTATTTATAGGGCAATTAGAAATTGGTATGTTGAACGCAACTTGTTTAGCAAAAAACATTGGTTCAGTCTGCGCAAAAAATTCGAGTATAAGGACAAAGTTGAAATCCAACGCGCGCAAACAAAAAAACAAATCATGAAAGAATTGAGCAAAGCTGTTGCAAATGAAAAAATGCAAGAAGAACTTCGCTTGATTGACAAAGACAAAAAATTGTCCGCAGACGAAAAGAAGGCAAAAAAGGACGCATTAAAACAAAGATACAAAAACAGAATGCTAACTAGGTTCACAACTCTTGAGGTCTTGGCATTAACATTGTCCACAACTCAATCTGGTGCGGCTTTCGTGATGAAAGACGGCAAAGGTGAAGTTAATGAAGAAAATGCACATTTGTTCTCTCAATATAAGACCGATATGGGAAAACTTCAAGACGATATAAAACATCTTGAAAAAAAGAAAAACCGCACAAAAGAAGAACAAATTGAATTAGATAACAAAAAGGCAGAATTCGAAAGCAAAAAGAAGAATGCCGTTGTTTATGGAAAAGATTATCCCGCTGACCCAGAGTATGAAAAAATTGTTGAAACTTTGGGCAGAGCAAAAGCCCTTTGCTTGGCAAAATATTTTGGCGAAAATCCAACTGTTGATGAATTGACCGATGAAGAATTGGAACTTCTCAATTCTGTTGAATTGAAAGTGGACAAAAAGCACCGCAGAGTTATTGAAAAATTGAAATTGTCAAGAAAGGAAAAGAAAGCCGACAAGCAAAAAAACAAGGATAATAGAGCGTCTTCAGTATTTAGCAAAATGCGTGAAAAATTCAAAAATCTTAAATCCGCAAAAACAACTCCGGCTGCACCTAAACGTAAATCTAAAAAGTCAACAAAAGGCGCAACAAAAGGAAAAACTTCTTCGGTTCCAAGTGCAACCAGCGAGGTTGTTCCTGTTCGCAAAACTCCAAGCAAAATGACCGATAAAGAAATTGAAGATATTATCATTAAAGTTCGTGATGCTATGGAAAAATTGCGAGCGCTTGGCGATGGGAATTATGGCAATTTGGATCCTGAGGAGCAAGAAACGGCTGAACAACTCAAAGAGATATATAAGGATAATAAACAAGTTCTTAAATTTTTAGTAGAACACAGAGATTATGTGAAATATAGGAACCTATTCTCTAAATATAGCTCAACTTTGAATACAATAAAATATACCTTTGATCAATACATGACTCAAGTTGAAAATGCAAATGTAAACAAATTATAAGGTGAGGTTGGAAACTTACCTTCAGTTTAATAAAATTTTAGAGTGGGTATTTTACCAAAAAGGGTGGAACCGCGGCTAAAAAGTCGTCCCTTTGCCGAGCTGTTTTTGTTTGGCAAAGGGTTTTTATTAAATCTAATTAAGGTGGATTTCAGTTTAAGGCTTTGCCGTTTACTAAACGCTTCGCTAAGTCGTTGCACGACAAAGCCTTAAACTGAATTATAGATTTAATAATTAACATAAAAATAAAAAAGTAAGTTGAAAAATTTGAAATTAAATACTAAATTATTAAAAAATGATATAATAAAAAGGAGAATATTATGGGAAATTTTGATAAAATCGTGAATTTATGCAAAAATAGAGGCATCATTTTTCAAGGCAGCGACATTTATGATGGCCTTGCAAACACTTGGGATTATGGCCCGGTTGGTGTCGAATTAAAAAACAACATTAAACGCACTTGGTGGAAAAGATTTGTGCAAGAAAGCGACAATTCTTTTGGCGTTGACGCAGATATTTTAATGCACCCAAAAGTGTGGGAAGCGAGCGGCCATGTTGCAAGTTTTTCCGACCCTAAAATGGACTGCAAATCGTGCAAAACTAGGCACAGAGCGGACAATTTGATTGAAGCGCACAGCAAGGGAAAGGTCAATCCGGACACAATGACAAATGAGGAAATGGAAAAATATATTGCCGAGCATAAAGTTGCATGCCCAAAATGTGGCAAGTGCGATTGGACACCTATTAGAAACTTTAACCTTATGTTTTCCACCTCTCGCGGGGTTACAGATGAAAGCCAAAACACAATTTATCTCCGCCCAGAAACTGCACAAGGCGAATTTGTTAATTTCCTAAATGTTCAACGCTCAATGAGAGCAAAAGTTCCATTTGGAATTGCACAAATTGGCAAGGCGTTTAGAAATGAAGTCACTCCAGGCAATTTCACTTTCCGCACAATTGAATTTGAACAAATGGAACATCAATGGTTTTGCAAGGCGGACGACAGCATGAAGTTTTATGAAGAATATAAAAAGCGCGCAATGGACTATTATCTTTCAATTGGTTTCAACCCAGAACATTTGCGTTTTAAGGACCATGATAAACTTGCTCACTACGCGAAAGCCGCTTGCGACATTCAATATCTTTATCCAATCGGATGGGAAGAGGTTAATGGCATTCATCATAGGGGCGATTGGGATTTGACACGTCATCAAGAATTTAGCGGAAAATCTATGCTATATACCGACCCGTTCACGAACGAAAAATATATTCCTAATGTAATTGAATATTCGATAGGTGCAGATAGGCTAACATTGGCAGTTTTGTGCGAAGCTTATGACGAGGAAAAACTCCCAGATGGTGACACACGTGTTGTTATGCACTTCCGCCCAGCCATTGCACCATACAAAGTTGCAATTTTGCCATTGCAAAAGAATTTGAGCGATAAAGCAAGGGAAATTTATAATCAACTAAATAAAAACTTTATGGTCACATATGATGAAGCGGGCAGCATAGGCAAACGCTATCGCCGCCAAGATGAAATCGGAACACCAATGTGCGTGACAATCGATTTTGACACACTAAATGATAACACTGTTACAATCCGTGACCGCGACACAATGGAACAAATCCGCCTTAACATAAGCGACCTTAAAGATTATATTTCTAAAAAAATAGAATATTAAGTGGCGTTGCCACTTATTATTTTTTATCTACTTTTTTTGATAAAAAAGTAGCAAAAAAACAAGTCAAGCTTGTTTTTCTGTTTCTCTTTTCTAAAAAAGAGAAAATAAAAACAAAAAATCCACTAAATTGTGGACTTTTTATTTAACGATAACACTTGCTATAATTTCAGTGGAAACTTCTTTGATGAACTGGATGCCAATTTTATATTGCCCGGCGGCTTTTATTGTTGGAAAATCTTTAATCATATTTTTTTCAATTTTAATTCCGTCCGCGTTTAAGGCAGTCAAAATATCTTGCTTTGTAACCGAGCCAAATGCTTTCCCATTTGCGCCAATAGAAAGAGTGAAATTATAAACTTTGTTTTTAATTTTGTTTGCCACCGCTTGATATTCTTTCACCAATTCGCCATGATGAAACGCTTGTGCATCAAGTTTTCCTTTATGGTCATTCAAATTGCTCGCGTTGGCTTCAACCGCAATGCCTTGTTTTATTAGCACATTATAGGCATAATTTGGATTGACTTCAATTATATCTCCCGCCTTGCCTTTGCCTTTAAGTTCTTTTTTTAAAATAACTTTCATTTTTACCTCTATAATTATTTTAACATAAAAAATAATAATTGTCAAATTTTATTAATATTAAATGTTTAATAAAAATTACACAATTCTCTTTTTTGCTAATGCATAACATTCATTTTTGACAGAACCTCTTGACATAATGTTATTTGTAAGATATAATTATGATATGAACAACAAATTTAAAATCAATCTCGGCTTTGCAAATTTGGCAAAAACAGTCGTCTTGAATTTGGACTATGAAAATAATAAAGCCGTCTTAAATAATAAGTCTTATAAAATGGATGTGCGCGGCTTTATGGATAAATTAGCCACGATTGTTTCAAGTTGGGAAGAAGTCATGATAAATAATTCTATTTTGGATGGGATTTCCTATCATGTTTATTTGCAACGAAATGGCGAACTAAAAAAATATGTTGGAAGAAATAAATTTCCTGCTAATTTCAACGAATTTGTAGAATTGTTGGCGGAGGCAAAAATATGTTAGCGAATTATTACGAATTGGGTGGCGATTCTGTTTCCGCAAAACGGGTGGATGATTTAATAAAGCAAACACAAGAAAAGTTAATTAAATTTTTTGGTGAAAAGTATCGCAACCAGATTATTCAAAAAATTAGCAAAACGAAATATATTTTTGTGCGAAAATGTTCGCTTGATTATGATGAAGATGTTGAGTCTAAATATAAGGACCCAGTTAAATCCTATGTGGAAGCACGCTTTGGCTCATTTGAAAAGTTAAACAATACCTATATACAAGGAACAACAATAACAAAAGACAATTTTTTAAGCATTTTGCATAATGCAAAAGATAGTTTTAAAGTTGATGATAATTTTTTAAACATTATCTTAGCTTTTAATTATTGGCTTTATAAGCAAACACCAACCAAAGATTTAGCTGATAAGATAGTGGGGGACATACAAAATTATCATTTAACATACATTTTTGATATGATTTTGCATGACTACATTGCTTTTTCCAACTTTCTTAATTATAAATTTCATGTTTATAAAAAAACTCAAAAAGCATTAAATCTAACCGAACGCGAGGAAGTGGTTTTTGATTGCCTTGAACAAGTCTTTGGCGATAATTTAACTGTCAATTTGAGAATAGCACCTGTATATTTAATTTATAGCGGACTTAAAGACAAAACTAAATTAACAGATGAACAAAAGCATACTTTTGAAAATATGTTTAATGAATTGACGGGCAAAACTCTAAATTACAATGATTATATTGAAGATGAGTCATTTATGAATAAATTGTCACAACTTGATAGTTCAATTCAACAAAAAATGGCTGAAAAACATTTAAATCAAGCTGAATCTGATAATTTTGTGCGCATATCATTGCCAATGCTTAAAACTTTGACATCTAATTATACCAATGGTGATGCCGTGTTTGAAGAGATATACAATTTTGTAAAAAACAAATTTGATTGGATTGGGTTTCAAATTAGATTGTTTCACAACAATGGACTTTGTGATTCTTGCATTATTTTAATGGATGAAAGCGATAGCCACATTTTATCTCACGAAACAATTCATGCCATATCTAGTAAGGATGATGGGTCGAGCATAGGATTCCGCACAGATGACTCAAATTATGCACTAAATGAAGTGATAACTGAAATGTTTGCTTTGATGGCTGATGGATATAGTTTGTCT
The DNA here is from genome assembly GCA_947623795.1 of uncultured Clostridia bacterium. GTDB lineage: Bacteria > Bacillota > Clostridia > Christensenellales > UBA1242 > Onthoplasma. Next base: position 7,377 of record CANQHS010000029.1, read on the forward strand.
ACTTATGAAGGTGCACACTTAAATTACTATACTGCCGCAATACCAATTTTAAAAAAATTTGTTTTCAAGCATTTAAAAAAGATTAAGGAATTTTATCTTTCTAGCGACATCCAAGGCTTTCAAAATTTTATTGGGTTGGAAAACTACTCCGATTTGTGCAACATTGTTTCTGACATATTAGAACGAGCGAGAGAAAAAGAATATACAGCAACACAGATTGAAGTTTTTATAAAAAAACCTGAAAGTTGCAAAGATAAACTGATTATGATTCTTTTAAACAGATTAAAAGAAATTGTTAAGCAAATTAACAGCCACATAAGAAAAGAAAAAATTGTCAAATTATTTGGTGTTTAAAATGTCCGTTTTTGTAAAAATAATAAGCCATAGGCTTATTTTTTTTGAATAAAAATTTTTAAAAAGTAAAAAATAATATTGAAAAATTAATAAAAATTGAATTTTGTATTAATTTTTTAGAAATTTTAAACATTATTATTTGAATTTTATTAGATAAAAACTTTTATTAAAATTTTAAAATTTAAAAAAGTTTTGTTATTGGGGGAGTGATTTATGGATGTAATGTGTAGAAAATATAGTTGCATATACAACGAAAAAACAAAATGCATACGCAAAAATTTGCAAGTGGATAATAAGTCTGACTGCGACGATTTGGAGATTGACAACGACAAGATTGTTGAAGATGTTTCTCTTGATATGTTCGAACATGAGCCTGATATTGCACCTTATCACCACTGCAAAACTATGAATATTAATTGCAACACAGACAATTGCATTTTTAACAAAAATGGCGAATGCTTCTCTAATGGAATTTTTGTAGGCAGCGAAAAAAACACGGCCCCTTGCAACAGTTTTGTGCCAAGATAATTTTTGTTAAACAAAATTATTTAAAATTAATATAAAAAATTAAAGATTATCACAGCCCAAATTTAACTGTAAACAAAATGAACTGCGCAAGCAGTTTTTTCTTGACAAATTTTGTGTTTTGTTTTAAAATAAACTTATCAGTTTAACTTGTTTTTTAGTTAAAATTTAAACTTGAGGTATTTATGAGCGAATATAACCACAAAGAAATTGAAGCAAAATGGAAAAAATATTGGGAAGAGCATGACACATTTAAAACCGATGTTTGGGATTTTTCAAAGCCAAAATATTATGCGCTAGATATGTTCCCATATCCGTCTGGCGCGGGGTTGCACGTTGGTCACCCAGAGGGTTACACCGCAACTGATATTGTGAGCAGGATGAAACGCATGCAAGGATATAATGTTTTGCATCCAATGGGATTTGATTCTTTTGGCTTGCCAGCCGAGCAATATGCAATCGACACGGGCAACAACCCTGCCGATTTCACTGAGAAAAATATTGAATATTTCACCGGTCAATTGAAAAACATTGGGCTTTCTTTTGATTGGAGCAAGGAAATTAAAACGAGCGACCCAAGTTATTATAAATGGACGCAATGGATTTTTAAAAAGCTTTATGAAAAGGGATTGGCAAGATGCGAAGAAATGCCTGTCAATTGGTGCGAAGAATTGGGCTGCGTGCTTGCAAATGATGAAATTGTTGATGGCAAAAGTGAGCGTGGGGGATATCCTGTTGTTAAAAAGAACATGAAACAATGGGTTATCGATATGCCTGCCTATGCCGAAAAATTGATTGCCGGGCTGGACGGGCTTGATTGGCCAGAAAGCACAAAAATTATGCAAAAGAATTGGATTGGCAAATCTGAGGGCGTTGAAGTTGAATTTAAGATTGATGGTGGCGGAAAGTTTAGCATTTTCACGACCTGTATTGAAACAATTTATGGCATAACGTTTATGGTGCTTGCGCCTGAAAATAAGTTGGTTGACGAGTTAAAACCACGCATAAAAAATTGGGCGGAAGTTGAAACTTATAGGCAAGAAACAGCCAAGAAAAGCGATATGGAGCGCACCGAACTCAACAAAACAAAATCTGGCGTTAAACTAGACGGAATTTTGGCAATAAATCCGGTCAACAACAAAAAAGTGCCCGTATTTTTGGGTGATTTTGTGCTTGCAAGTTATGGCACGGGTGCTGTTATGGCAGTGCCTAGTCACGACCAGCGAGATTTTGAATATGCAATTGCACACAAAATTCCAATGATTCAAGTGATTGACGGGCAAGATGTGAGCGAACACGCTTTTGAAAAACAAGATTATTTGGGCAAAGGCTGCAGGCTTATTAATAGCGAAGAATTTTCTGGGCTAACCGTCGAGCAAGCTAAAACTAAGATAACCGAAAAACTCATCAAAATGGGTGTCGGCAAAAGACAAGTTAATTACAAGATTAGGGAGTGGGTTTTTGCTCGTCAACGCTATTGGGGTGAGCCTATTCCTGTTGTGCATTTCGAAAACGGAAAAACGCAAGCCTTGAAAGACAGCGAATTGCCACTTGTTTTGCCACCGCTAAAAGATTATAAGCCGGCAAAAGACGGAAGCAGTCCGCTTGCAAAAGCTAGCGATTGGGTTAATGTTAAAGTTAACGGAAAACCCGCAAAACGCGAAACTAGCACCATGCCAGGCAGTGCAGGTTCGA
>CANQHS010000030.1 GCA_947623795.1 uncultured Clostridia bacterium
CAGAAGGCTTCAAGTTCGATGTTTTGTGGGATTTTTGCTCTAAGCTCTTTGATTTCTTCTAAAGTCATTTCGCGCGCTAAAATTAACCTTGTTGCACCTAAATCTATAAACACTTTTGCGCTTTCGCTGTTTGTTATATTAGCTTGGGTGCTGACATGGATTGGCATTTTGGGTGCAATGCGTTTTACAATTGAAATTACGCCCAAATCGGCAACGATGACCGCATCGACCTTAATTTTGCTAAGATATTTAATATATTCTGGCAAATCTGCCAAATCACTCTCGTGCGGAATTATGTTGACCGTGACATATACTTTAACATTATGTTGGTGAGCGTAATTAACAGCCCATTTTAAGCCATCCAAATCAAAATTTCCCGCAAAAGTGCGCAAGCCAAAACGAGTGGACGCCAAATAGACAGCGTCCGCCCCATACTCTATTGCCATAATTAATTTATCTTTGTCCCCAGCGGGTGAAAGTAGTTCCATATCTTGATTTTAACACAATCGCTTTTAATTTTCAACTGTTTTATGAAAATTAAAAGTAAAAATTACAAATAAAAAAGACAGTTCATCTGCCTTTATTTTTTTATTGAACAGCCGAGTCCATCGCCGATGTCTAAAATTTGAGTGGTGAGGGCGGGATGAGATGTTATTGCGGCAATATAGTTTTTTAGGCCTTTTATCATGGCACGGCAGCCTTTTGATATTGGAATTTTGCCCGTCACCATGCCGTGAAAATACAAATTATCCGCCACCAGTGTTCCGCCCTTGTTTAGAATTTTTACTAGATATGGCAGATAGTTTATATATTGCCCTTTTGGTCCGTCAAGATAGATGAAATCATATGTTTTGTTGGTGGATTTTAAATAGTCCATTGCATCGATGAGATTTAGTGTTATTTTTTTATTCAATTTATGTGCTTTTACATTCTTTTCAGCAATAATATATCTATCCTCATCAATTTCAAGTGTGTCTATATGCATGCAAGTTGTGTTTTCTGCAATTGTGATTGCGGAATACCCTATTGCTGTGCCAATTTCCAAAATTTGTTTTGCTTTTGTTTCGTTAATTTTGTTGCAAACAAAAGATAAAGTGTCATCCAAACTTAATGGCACTTTATTTTCTATTCCATTATGTTTTATGTTTTCGTCAATTTTCATTAGTCGTTGCTTTCGATAATTATTGGGACAATCATTGGTTTGCGTTTTAATTTTTTGTTTAAATAGTTAGTTAAAGCCTTTCTTAAAGCCATTTTAACAGATAGATAATCTCTGCTCCTTAGAGCCTCCGCATCTATGCTATTTACAATTGTTGTTCGTGCGTCTTCCAGCCATGTTTGAGCCTCGCCTGTGTAAGTGAACCCGCGGGAAACAATTTCTGGGCGAGAGTTGAGTTCGCCGCGCTGGCTATTCACATTTAAAATCACAATGCAAAGGCCATCTTCGCTTAGTTGTTTTCTTTCTCTTAGCACATTGCTTTCCATCTCTCCAATGCCCGCTCCGTCAATTAGCCTGCTCCCAAATGGAACTGTGCCAGTTGCTTTCAAAAAGTTTTTGTTAACTTCGAGCTTCATGCCAAGCATTGGAAGCAAAATGTTGTGCCTATCCATGCCAACTGCAATAGCGGTTTCGCGTTGAGCAAGCAAATGCTTTTGTTCGCCATGCACAGGAACGAAAAATTTTGGTTTAACGAGGTTAAGCATAAGTTTTTGTTCATCCTTGCAAGCGTGACCAGAAGCGTGCACTTGCTCAAGTTGATTATATATTACTTTTGCGCCCAACATAATGAGTTTGTTGATTGTGTTGCTAACGCTTTTTTCGTTGCCTGGGATTGGTGAACTTGAAAAGATAACAGTGTCGTTTTCGCCAATTTCAATGCCCTTGAATTCGTTTGATGCCATGCGGGACAATGCGCTATGTGGCTCACCTTGGCTACCCGTGCAAAGAATTAAAAGTTCGCCGTCCTTATAGTTTTTCATTTTTTCAACTTCAATGATATTGTTTTTATTCACCGTCATTTCGCCAATTTGGCTAGCAACATCGGTTACATTGACCATGCTTCGCCCAGTGAGAACGACTTTCCTGCCAAATTTTTCTGCCAAGTTCATAACTTCTTGAATTCTGTCAACATTTGAAGCAAAAGCCGCCACCACAATGCGGTGATCCTTGTTTTCAACAAACAATTTTTCTAGTGTGTCGCCAACCACTCTTTCACTTAGCGAGTGACCTTCTCTTTCCGCATTGGTGCTGTCGCTCATATAGAGCAAAACGCCTTGTTTCCCAAGTTCGGCAAAGCTTGCAAAATCAAAAGGCTCATCGTAGATTGGTGTTAAATCTATCTTATAATCGCCCGTGTGAACTACCATGCCGACAGGGGTCTTGATTGCCAGCGCATATGCACCTGGAATTGCGTGGTTAATGTGAATAAATTCAATTTCAAAGCAGCCAAGTGTTATTTTTTGTTTTGGTTTAACCGCAATGGCTTTATATTCCACCTTTTTGTGCTCTTCCATTTTTTTCTTAATTAGCCCGCAGGTCATTTTGCTAGCATAGATTGGCGCTTTTATTTCATTTACTACATAAGGAATGCTGCCTATATGGTCCTCGTGACCATGCGTGATTAAAAAGCCGCGCACTTTATCCTTGTTTTCCACCAAATAGGTTATGTCTGGGACAACGAGATCTATGCCCAACATGTCGATGGTTGGAAACATAACGCCACAGTCAATAACCACTATGTCGTTCCCATATTCTAAAACTGTCATGTTTTTGCCGATTTCGCCTATGCCACCTAAAAACATAACTTTTAAGTTTTGAGTTCTACCCTTGTGCTTTGGCGTTTCTTGGGCTAAAACAGCATCGGAAGAATAAACTAATTTATTGTCATTTAGAGGCTCAGTAGCCTTTTTGTAATGTTTAGTTAAATTTGGTTTTTGATTGGTTAAATCCTTATTGTTTTTAATGCTTGAATCAAATTCCTCGCTTGTTAATAATTTATCTGTCATATATCTCCTTTTAATTTTCAAACACAAAACACAAAATGAAACAGGTCTGCTTCATATGTGTGATATTGATTGCAAAGTTGAACTTTACAATATAGAAAAATGAAAATCTTAATATTATTATAGCACAAAAAAATAAAATGTCAACAAAAAAGCAAAACTTTTTAAATTGTGTTATTTTTAAATAAAAATTTAATGAGCGATTAATTAAACTTAAACATCTCATTAAGTTGTTTTTTGTTTATAGCGTTTTCTTTATCAATTTGGCCATACAAACTCAAACTTACTTTGCCATTTGTTAGGGCTTCTTTTATAGCATTGTTGCAATCTTCGACTGTGGCTTTGGCTTTTATCTTTTTTAATTTTTTATGGTCCAAAACTTTGCCATACCATCTATAATCACTTAATCTATTAAACAAAAGTGAAAATGATGGGAGTTTGGTTGCATCACCATGTTTTGCGTAGCGCTTAACGCGTTTTAAATTTTCTTCTGTGAAACCATCATTGAAAATGGATTTAAAATATTCTGCTGTGGTTTTTATAACTTCATTCACATTATTTGGCTCGCAGTTGCAGCTAAAAATTAAAACGCAATTTTGTTTCATTTTTAAATATGTAACATAACCGCCATAAACTAAATCTTTTTTTAGCCTCAATTGTTTTAAAAGCCCAATGGAACTATCGTTTATAATATCAAGAGCGAGTTCTAGCTTTTTATAAAATTCAAAGTCATAATAATCGTGAGGAAAAACAATGTTTAAATTAATATATGTTTTTTGTATGTCAACTTGTTTTGTCTTAACGAAATTGTTATTAACAACATCATAAAACTCAACATCCAACTTTTCCAATTTGTCATTAATTGGGAGTTTGTCTGCCAAATTTTTGTTTGCAATGCGTTTAACTTTATTTAGGCTCAATGGAGAGCAAATATAGATTTGCAAATTGTTTGCAACAAAATATTTTTTTATGAATCCAACAATGTCTTTTCTTGTTATTTGAGCTATTGTTTTCGTTGAACCACAAAAAGTAATTTCCTTATAGGCCGGCAAATTAAACAAATTATATCGATTAAAAGTGTATGAAATTGTACTATGTTTATCGCTATAACCCGCGATTTCTTGATTTATAACCTTGCGTTCTTTATTTATGGCTTCGTTTGTAACTGTGCTTTCTGTGATCAATGTGGCAATTGTGGAAAGATAATCCCCCAATTCATTTGTAAAAATATTAGCAGTGAAAACAATGTCCCTTAGCGAAGTTTGGGCGTTGGTTGCAATAAATGACCAATATTTCTTCCAAACTTCATCTTTGGTCATTGTCTTAGTTCCAGAAAAGAACATATGTTCGCAAAAATGGGCTAGACCTGGAATTGTGTCACACCTTGCGCCCGAATCAAAAAGCACGTCAACATAGGTTGCCTTATTGATTTTGTTTTTCACATAAAAAAGTTTTCCATCCTTATTGAGTTTTGTTGCAATATATTTTCCCATATCGCATAATTTAGCACACATCAAAGTTATAGTCAACTAGAAAAATTGTTATTTTCAATTATTTCAAAATAATAAATAATCTAACAAAAAATCCGCCTAAAAAGCGGACATTTTGTTGTTTTTTATTTAAATTTTATTCTGTTCTAAGCGCAATAACAGGGTCTTTTTTCGCCGCAATGCGTGCTGGGATTAAGCCTGCGATGAAAGTTAACAACATACTTATCGCAATCAAAGCAAAACATGGAATAGGACCGAGCACAGCCAGCCCACCGATGCCTGTTAAACTCTTTAAAATTAAGCTTATTGGAATTGTTAGCAAAAGCGAAACACCGACGCCGAGCAAACCCGCCATCAAGCCAATGATGAGTGTTTCCGCATTGAACACGTTGGAAACATCCCATTTTGAAGCACCAACACTTCGAAGCACGCCAATTTCTTTTATGCGCTCAATAACCGATGTGTAGGTTATGATTCCAATCATTATGCTGGACACAACGAGCGAGATTGCGGCAAACGCAATGAGTACATATGACACGATATCCACAAGAGTGCCAAGCATACCTGTTAGCATTGCAGAACTATCCGTTGCAAGAATATCGTGGCTAAATTTCAAGTCGTTCCAGCCGGCAATCATATTCATAATGTCGTCTTTTGCTTCAAACGATTTTGCATAGAAGTAAATCCCCGTTGGCACATCGCTTGCACCATACATTTGAAGATATAAATCAACAAGTTGGGTAGGGCTTAAATTTATTTCATAAGCCGCAAGTGCCTCAATCATCAGTTGCAAAGATGGATAGTTAAACATATTGCCATATTCTGACTTATAAGATGTCAATTCGCTTATATTAACGGAATATGGAAGCAAATTTAAATCTTCATTTGTAAAGTTTTTATTTGCATTTTCTTCGTTTAAATTTTCGCCATCAAGATACGTTGATTTAACTAATTCAACAATTTTCGAACTTTTGCAATTCTCTCTATATTTATCGCTTAATTTTTTTGTATACATTATGCCATTTGAGAATAGGCTGCCGGTTGCCCCTTCTTTTTGCCTTAAGATGCAACTAACCTTTAATTCTTCTGAATTAGCTGAATTATACATCGACATAAGTTTCATAAAATTGGTTGTAAAGAAGCCTTCTAAAGAAGATAAATCTTTGTTTGCCATATCATCAAAATTCACGTTAGGTGTGCCATCATCTTGATAATATTCATCGTGATAAATCAACTTGTAAATTTTCTTGCCAACAACATCTTCATATTTTAATTGCTCATATTTCCTCGTCCCCGGGATTTGTTTAGGCTCTATGCCCAATTGCATCATTTCAATCGTGGACAATGCTCCATTTGAGCCAATAACTAACGCAACTTCGTTTTCATTTTGTGGATAGCTGCCCTCGACAATATCATAAAGAGACAAAACATAATCCTTATCCAACTCTTCATAGAAAAGCGAGCTTGTTGTGCCCGACATGACACTATATTGAACTTTGTTGTTGATTGGGAAATAATATGGTTGGCCAGCATTTTCCGACATGGTTATGAAATGCATCGTGCTTGCATAGCTAATTTTGTAATCATTAAGCAAATTGTTCTTGTTCTTATTTTTATAATAATCTTGAACATAATCTACAAAACTTGTGGTTGAGCCATCTTCCAATTGATATTTGCCTAAATAGTTAAACTGCCCCATGCCCTCAATGGTTACTGATGGGTCATAGACCGTTATTTCGCCCTCTGGTTTACTTGAGCTGTTTCCACCACCCAAAATGTTTAAAGCAGCATCCATGTCAATAGCTATTGATGAAACTGCCACAGGATAGCTTGATAAACTTTCGCTTTGCATTGTGTTTATGTAGTTTGTCATGCCGGCACTGACGGCAAGCACAAGAGCTATGCCTATAATGCCAATGCTGCCCGCGAAAGCAACCATAATCGTTCTGCCCTTTTTAGTTAGCAAATTTTTTAGGCTCAAGAACATTGCGGTTAGCATGCTCATCGATCTCTTTTTCTTGGTCTTCTTAAAGCCGTTATCTTCTAGTTTTTCAACTTTTTGTTTGTTCTTTTCTATTTCCTTATCTGCTTGTTCTTTCGAATATGGCTTTGTGTCCTCAATAACTTCGCCATCAAGCATCCTTATTATGCGGTTAGAATATTTTTCTGCCAAATCTGGATTATGGGTTACCATAATGACCAATCGGTCCTTGCTGACTTCTTTTAATAACTCCATAATTTGGACACTCGTTTTGCTGTCTAGTGCGCCGGTTGGCTCATCTGCCAAGATGATTTCAGGGTCGTTTACCAACGCACGGGCGATTGCCACCCTTTGCATCTGTCCACCAGAAAGTTGATTTGGTTTCGCTTTGATTCTATCGCCAAGCCCAACTTTTTCAAGCACTTCGATTGCGCGTTTTCTTCGTTCCTTTTTCTTGACCCCGCTAAGCGTCAATGCAAGTTCAACATTTTCAACAACGGTTTGGTGCGGAATTAAATTATAGCTTTGAAAAACAAAACCGACTCGATGATTTCGATAGTTATCCCAATCTTTATCCTTATAATTTTTCGTGGAAACGCCATCAATGATAAGGTCGCCACTCGTATATCTATCTAGCCCACCAACAATGTTTAATAAAGTGGTTTTCCCGCAACCTGACGGACCTAACACAGCCACAAATTCGCTGCGGCGAAAAACAATGTCCACACCCTTTAAGGCTGGGACAACTTGGTCTTTTAATTGATAGTTTTTTACGATTTTAGAGATTTCTAGCATATTTCCCCTCTTTATTTATGATTAAGTTCAAGATAAAGTTAGCCTATAAATTTTTCGCATATAATTTTATCATCTTGTGAGACAATAGTCAACAAATTTAAACAAAAAAACACACCAAGCATTAGAAAATGATGGCAAATAAAAAATAGGGACATCAACCCCTATTTTCGTCTTTCTATATTTATAAAGACACAAAAATCTTTATTTCAATTCGTATGTAAATCCACCGATTGCAACATCGACATATGCGAATGACTTGTTAATTTTATAGCCATGAGTGCGGCACTCCACCAAAAAGACACTATCATAAATTTGTTTTATTGTGCCTACATATGTATGAAGAAGCCTACCTTGCCTATTAAACTCTTTCAATTCGATATCTCTACCGATATTTTCAGTTATGTCATCTTTAACGATGCCAACTGACGCACTTTCCGCCGATAAAATTTTCATAAACACCCCTTTAAAAATTTTATTTCTGCCACCAATTAAGTTTATTTTAGCACAAAACAAAAAAATTTGTATCCAAATTCAACAAAATTTTTTAAAATTTTTTATTTTTTGCTTTTAACACCATCACAACATAAAATAAACATTTTTACATAAAATTAAATAGATAGTAAAACATTTGACTCTAGTTTAAATTTATAGTATTATTTTAAATAAAATATAGGAGTGTTTATGGGGTTATTTAAACGCAAAGAAAATAATGAAAATGTTAGCAAAAAAGGTTTTAGCATCTATAGTTTTTTGCAAACTCTCTCAATAATTGGTGATGCTATAGTTATTGCCCTTTTCGTCTTCGGTTTTCAAGGCTATTTTAAACTGAACGCAACGACAATCTCAGTTTTACTGGTCGTTTTGGTCGTTTGTTTTTGCTTGAATCTATTTTTGCCATGGATAAAGCGCTATCAACTCAAAATGAACAGGATTGTCTGTTTAGTGTTCTTTGGGCTTATTGCTCTCATGGCAGTTTTGTGGATTATTGCTATAATTTTAATTGTCAACCTTATTACTAAAGGTGAGGCAGCGACTATTGAAAATTCTATTGGGACATTAAACTATTTGAAGGCTGTACTTGTAATCTCAGTTCAGTTTGGCATTGCATCATTAATTGCAAGCACGGTTATAAAATATAAGAAAAGGCTCATTGCTTTCCAAGCAATCTTATATGCAAGCAGCTTATATTGCGACTTCTATTTAACCACTCTTTGCTTAGGCATCAAATTTAATTCTAGCTCTCTCGTTGATTTCGACTTTGCTCCTTTCCTAGTAAACAGATTAGTTATAACAATTTTAATTGTTGCACTTATCTTCACTGCAATTTCATTGGGCATCTTAAGACGAGTTGAAAGGCGCAAAGGCGGGAAACCAGTTGAAGGCTTTGATTATGTTGAGGACACAGAAGTTGAACAACACCGCCAAGCAATCTCTTCCGCTAAAACAGAAGAAAAACTTGCCGAACTTAAATCAATGCTCGACAAAAACCTTATAACCGAAGAAGAATACAACAAAAAGAAGGACGACATTTTAAGCAAAATGTAACAAAAAATTAAAAAAACACCCGAGCGGGTGTTTTTTATATAGTTCTAGTAAAATTATTTACTTTTTATATTATAAAAATATCAATAATATTGAACAATAATTTTCTTTTCATTTGTTTTTATATCAACAAATGTATATTCAACTTTCTCGCCATTTCTTTTTTGAGATAAAAATTTCATTGGATTCCCTTGTCTATCAAAAGGCCATTCGCAACTTTGTGCCCAATTAGGATTGCCCTTTTCACAAACAAAAAGTTCATTAACCCTTGCCTTTGCATATTTTACTGCATCGGCTAACTTTTCAAATTTTGGCATTTTATTTATAATATTAGTTTTAATATATTCCTCAACATCTTTTTCTGCATCATACATTTTAGACATTTCGGTAATAGCAATCAAAACAGCCTTGCAGACATCTTCTTGCGACAAAAATTTGGAATATTTTTTTGCAATTAGTTCCTTTACAAAAAAATGAATATCAAATAAACTTGTGCTTGTGTGCGTATCTACTGTAAACTTTTCATTTGGCGTGCCTATTTTTGCAAATTCTTCATTTATTCTATCAACAACAGAGGTGTCGCTTGGTGCCAAATAAGATTTTAACGATTTATTTAAAATTTTTTGAAAATCCTCATCAGCATTCATAAAATCGACAAATTCTTTTACTGTTATTTGTTTGTTATTAAACTTTAAAAGAATATCAACATATTTTTCTTTTCCCATTTTATACTCCTATATATACTATACCACGACTTAAAATAAATCCCAAACAATTTCACATAAAAAATACGAACCGATTCGGGTTAGTATAATTATTTCTTGGTGCGTCAAGAGGGATTCGAACCCCCGACCCCCGCCTTAGAAGGG
>CANQHS010000031.1 GCA_947623795.1 uncultured Clostridia bacterium
AAAAACTTCTAAACGACTGACGAGTTACTTTTCTTATATCCTTGTTGCTCACCTTAATGCTGCCGCTGTCCACATCGTAGAATCGCATCAAAAGATTGATTATTGTGCTTTTTCCGCAACCAGTTGGGCCAACGATTGCAACGCGCTCGCCCTTTTTGACGGATAGGTTGAGATTTTCAATTAATTTAAACGATTTATCGTAGCTGAAATCCACTTTTTTTATTTCAACATCACCGTTGCAATTTTTTAATTTCGGCAAATCTTTATCGCTTATTTCGTCATTTTCGTCCAACAGGCTAAACACTCTGCCCGCACTCGCGATTGCGGTGTTCAAATCGGCAAAGATGTTTGCGATGTCGTTAAATGGGCGGGTGTAACTTTCCGAATAACTTAAGAAAGAGGAAATTTTTCCAATTTTAAGTTTGCCCTTAATTGCCAAAAACGCGCCAACAACGCCAATAAAGCCATTAAGTATGCCATTAACGAGCCTTGCGGCTGGCTGACCGATTGAAGCGTAGAAAACGGATTTTTCGCTCGCCGAGCCTAGTTTTGAATTAAGTTCCTCAAATCTTTTGTTTGTGTCCGCCTCGTCGTTGAAGGCTTTTATTATTTTCATATTGGTTATCATCTCTTCGCCATAGCCGCTCATCTCGCCCTGGATGTTGGCGCGAATGCGATAGAGTTTTTTGCTCTTTTTGGTTATCAAAATGGCAAAAAGGAGCGACAAAGGTGCCAAAACGATTACGACCAACGCAAGCCCCCAATTTAGGACGAACATCATGACCATGACAACCACAACTTGGAACACGCCTTGCACGACGGTCGAAAAGCCTTCCAAAAATCCGTCCGTCACATTTTCAACGTCGGCGGTCATGGTGTTCATAATGTCGCCATGCGAAGTGTTGTCGATGAATTTGATTGGGACAGAATTGAGTTTAAAATAAATTCCGTTTCGAATCGATTGCGCGGTTTTGTAGGTCAAAATGTTCATATAATAGTCGCCCAGCCATTCAAAAATGGTGCTTGCGATCGTAAGAACTGCAATCGTTATCAAATTTTCGAAAAGCAAAACAAAATTTACATTATTGATTCCAATCATGCTGTCAATTGCAAAGCCGGTGAAAATTGGAATTATCATATTGAGCGTTATTGCAATCAAGCTAAACGTGATGGAAAGGAAAAAGGTGCGTTTGTGCGGACGCACAAAGGTAAGCAATTTTGGAAAGAGATTTTTGATTTCCTTAACTTTCATTTTCCCCCTATTTTGATTGGCTCAAATAAATTTCCTTGTAGATTTCGCAATCTTTCATCAAGTCCTCGTGTTTTCCCATGCCAACAACATCGCCGTTGTCCAAAACGATGATGAGGTCGGCGTCCATAATCGAAGTTGCGCGCTGAGATATGAGCACCAAAGTGGTGTCCAACTGCTTCAATGCTTTTCTAAGATTGCTGTCGGTCAAAAAGTCGAGTGCAGAGCTGCTGTCGTCAAGAATTAGCATATCGAAATGACCAACGATTGCACGTGCGATTGTAAGCCGCTGCATCTGTCCGCCCGAAACATTCTTTCCGCCCGCCATGATTTGATAATCCAATCCTTGCTTCCAATCCTTAACGAAGTCCCAAGATTGGCTTATCTTTAATGCTTCAATAATTTCCTCATCGCTTGCATTTTCCCTAAGGCACATATTTTCCCTAAGGCTGCCACTAAAGAGCGTGCTGCGCTGCTGAACGATGCTTATTTCTCCTCTAAGTTGCTCGATTGAATATTTCTTTATATCTCTGCCCTTATATAGAATTTCGCCCGAAGTTGGGTCATAAAAACGCGTCATCAAGTTGGCGATTGTGGTTTTGCCGCTGCCCGTGCCGCCAATTATGCCAATCGTTTGGTGCGGATAAATTTTAAACGACAAATTTTTTATAAACGATTTCGTGTTCTGGCTGCCAGTGTAGTTAAAGCACACGTCCTTAAACTCCATAATTTCGTTGAAATTAGGGTTGTTCACATGGCGGATTCCTGGAACATTTTTGATGCTTGGCTCGGTGTCCATAATTTCGTTTATGCGATGCAAACTTGCCGATGTGCGCACAAAAATCACAATAATGCGCGATACTAAGAGCATGGACATTGTGATTATCGACACATAGTCTATGAGCGCGATAACATCGCCCTGGCTAAGCGAGCCAATGTTTATTTGCAATCCGCCCACATACAAAATTGCAATTGTTGCAAAATCCACCAACAGATAAATTAGCGGGTTTAAGAGTGCGGACATTTTGGAAATTTTTATGCTCGTCGTGGTGAAATCCTCGCTCACTTGCTCAAAGCGCTCTTGCTCGTCCTGCTGTTTATTGAAAGCGCGGATAACGCGAGTTCCGGACAAATTTTCGTTTGTAACTTTGCTTATGTTGTCCAATTTAGTTCGAATTTTTTTAAAATATGGCGTGGTTTTTTTAATGTAGAAAAACAAAATTATGCTGACCACTGGAATAAGCACCAAAAAGACGAGCGACATCTTTTTGTTTATAGTGAGGCTCAAGATGAACGCGCCCACAAGCAAGAAAGGAACGCGGATCATCATACGCATAAAAATGCCAACCGCGTTTTCAACTTGCGAGATGTCGTTTGTGAGTCTGTTCACGATTGAGGCTGTGCCAAATTTATCCAACTCTGCGTGCGAAAAGGTTGTAACCTTAGAAAACAAGTCCTTTCGCATATCTGTTGCCACGCCAACGCTCGTTTTTGCCGAGCATTTTTGGCTTATTACGCTAAACACAAAGCCAAGCACGTTGAGCATAAGAATATATATCCCGATTTGGATTATATAGTTCCAATCTTGGCTATATACGCCAACATCAATAATTTTTGCAACCAAAATTGGGTTTAGAAGTTCGAGCCCTGCTTCAAACATCTTAAAAAGCGGCCCAACGATGATGAACCACTTGAACTCTTTAAGATACCCCCAAAGTCTTTTCATTTATAATATTATAAACAAAAAGAATTTAATTTACAAACGAATTATAATAAAATAAATTTTATTTTTGCTATTGACAACTCGAATTTAAAGTGCTAAAATGCGGATTAAGTTTCGACAAATTTATTAGGAGAATTATGGAAAACGAAAATTTGATTGAACGAACAAGACAATCTTTAATCGCCCAACATGGCGAAAATTCAACCACCCTTATAGGCGGAAGAACTTATAAAAAAATAAACCAATATCTAACCAATTTCAACGAGTTTGTTGACGTTTTCAACCAATATGTTGAAATGCTAAATATCGATTTATCCTCATATGATGCCGCATTGGATAAATTATTTGTATTTTTCGAAAACGCGGAGCATGACGACATTTTGGCGGTTACAAAATATTTCAAAAATCTGGTTGCGCGCATACAAAAAGGATCTGCCAACACGGGCGAGAAAAAGCTAAAAAAACTTTTTGCCGACATCCAAAATTTGGACAATAAAACTTTTAATTATTATCGAATCAAAACGCTATTGCATCTTGACCTAAGCATATTGTTTAAAAACGATCCAAATCTTTCAAATCACACTATTTATCGCTCGGGGAAAAGGGATTTGACTACCTTATCAAAACTTTCCCTTTAAGCCAACTATCGAACACGCCAGATAGATTCATCTTGCAAACTTTTTCAAACGCGGAAATCAAGTTTTCTTTTTTTGCGTTTTTAAATTTATTTTCTTCAAAATAGGTGCTTAAACTCTTAATAAATTTCTTTTCGCCCACAAGGTTATATAGGCTATCATACATCAGCACACCTTTCACATATGTGCAATATGTATATTCCGCTTCTGTCTTATATTCATCCACCGCGCGCATGCTGGTGTCCATATCGCCCAAAACGTCCTTATAGACGGACAAAAATTTACAATAATTTGAGTGATTTGCGTCCACCATCGCTTTATGATTCAAGTTATATCCGCTGTTGTAGTCATAAAACAAAATTGAGCTATATTCGGTGAGGGCTTCGTCCAGCCAAGGAAGAGAATACTCATCGTTTCCCACCATGCCATACCACCATTGATGTGCGGTTTCATGGATAATCACATTTTTATAGTCGTCAAGGTCCTCAATGTCGCCACTTATTAAAATTAAATTTGGATATTCCATGCCGCCATAGATAAAATCCGTTTTCACGATATTGAAAGTCGAATAAGGATACTCACCAAAAAGGCGGGAAAAAGTTTTTATTGCGTCCACGCCCGCTTGCAAGGCTGCATCCGCATTGCTGTCCGCATAATAATAGTAGTTAACATTTGTGTCCCCCACCTTGCCCGACTTCAACTCAAACTTATTGCTCGCAACAAAAGCGAAATCGCGAATCATGTGCCCCTCAAACGAAATTTTTTGCTTTCCATTTTCGCTCGTCCGCCTTGTTTCGTCTCCGCTTGCCGCCACCAAAAAGCCATCGTCAAGCGAGATATTCACAAAATAGTTTGCCATGTCGCTATAAAACGGGTCACCGTTTGGATTATATGGCTTTTCGCTAAACGCTCCATTTTCATAAACGCACGCGATTGGATAGAAATTTGCCATGTTGATTGTGTTGTCGCCATAGCCAAAGCGATGTTCGCAATTTGGCAATGTTAAACTAAAGTCTATGCAAATTTCAACGCTTTTATTGGGCGTCAAGCTCGTTATTAAGTCCACTTCCAAAATTCCGTCATGCTCGCCCGAAAGTTTGATTCCCACTTCGCTAGCGCCAACTTTAATCCCCAAAATGTCGAACTCAGCATAGCTCATGCCGTGCGGATAGGCATCATTTAGATGCGTTTCTGCCACAACAGTCCCCACCGCGCCAGATTTGAAAAATTGCGGATACAAATGGAATTTAACTTGCTTTATTATGCTGCCCGTGTTGTTGACATAATTTATCTTCTCGCTAATGTCCGCCCGCTTTTCTTGTGTATTTAATGAAATGTCCATACTATATGTGGTTAAATTTTTCCCAAGCTCGGCTAAATTTTCCTTCTTTTTGCAAGCGGGAAAAGCAAAAAGGCACAAAAATGCCAACAAAACAACGCCCAATTTTTTCATACAAAATTGTATGTGGACAACTCCTCAATTATACTTTAAACAAAAATTTTTGTTTTCTAAATAAAAGTTTGTTGCCAAAAAAAATAAATTGTGCTAATATATGGTTATGTCATTTTGTAGATATAGCCCAAGTTTTAAAAACGATAACAAAATCATGCTGGATAGCACTTTTGTTAGCGAGTTTTTGCCGGCCGCGCCAGATATGTGCGTAAAGGCATACATTTTGGGCCTATCTAAGTGCAATATGGACGACGCTGAAAACAGCTTGGAATTTTTTAGCAAAACGCTAAAGATAAGCGAAGATGATGTCGTTTCCATATTCAAATATTGGGAGGATCTTGGCCTCGTTCAAATTTTGAACACAACTCCAATTGAGGTTAGATTTTTGCCAATCATCTCTAACGCAAAAAACATAAAAAAATACAAAGTTGATAAATATGCAAGTTTCAATTTGCAAGTGCAAGAGCTTTTTGGTTCTCGCATGATTATGCCAAATGAGTTTGCTGAGTTCTATAATCTCATCGAGCATCACCAAATGGAAGAAAATGCCATAATCACCCTCATCAAATTTTGTGTGGACAACAAAGGCTTTGGTCTTAGCCCTAACTATTGCATTGTGGTTGCAAAAAATTGGCTTAAGGAAGGCGTTCGCACGGTTGCCGATGTGGAAAGGAAAATTGAAGAACTTGGCATTGTAAGCGACAATATGTCGCTCATCCTCTCCGCCATGGGCAGCAAGCGCAAGCCGCAATTGGAGGACAAGGAACTTTTGAAAAAGTGGCTCGAAGATTATGGCTTTGAACTCAATGTCATCATATTTGTCGTTAAAAATTTAAAGGCGAAAAAAAGGCACGTTGATGTCAATGTTTTGGACGAATATTTGTCGAAATTCTATGAAATGAAATTGACCAGCATAAAGGAAATTGAAAACTACGAAAATGAAAAGGACAATATGTTCAACATCGCCAAAACGGTGAATCAGCAACTTGGATTATATTATGACGATTTAACAATTGAAATCGACAAATTTGTTGTTCCTTGGCTCAACATGGGCTTTGATGCGGAAACACTAAAAATCATTGCCAACAACTGCCATGGTACAACAATAAAAACTCTCGAAGGCTTCAATGGAATTATTGTTAAACTCTTCAAATTGGGCATCACCACGCTGGACGGATATAATAAATATCTAAGCGACAATCTAAAAGTTGATGGCCTTATTAACGAAGTGCTAAACGCGCTCAACTTAAACCGCGTTGCGAATAATAGCGACCGCACATTCTATAAAATCTGGTCGGTGGATTGGGGATTTAATCAAGATGTAATTTTGTATGCGGCGGATTTAAGCAAGGACAAAGCGAACGCAATCGCCTATTTAAACAAAATTCTCTCCAATTGGAATAGCGAAGGAGTTCACACAATCGACAAAGCAAAACAAGCCAAAATCGACACGGGCGAGCAAAACTTCATTCACAACAACTATTCCAAAGAACAGATAAAGAGCCTTATAACCAATTTGGACGAAGTGGAGGTGTGATGTGGACAGACAAAAAATGATATCCAACCTAAAACAAAACTTTATGCTAAAACGCATCCACGCCCAACAAGAGTGCGAAGATTTCATAAATTCGCTAAAGTCTAACCCAGAATTCGACAAATTGTATAGCGAATATACGAAAAAGCAAATCGAATACACCCGCTCGCAGTTTGAAGAGGAAAGTTTATCGCTAAAACACGACGTTCAAGACTTAAAAGACAAAATAAACGCATATTTGAAAGCCCACGATATCGATGCTAGCAGACTTAGCCCAAAATACGATTGCCCACTTTGTAACGACACGGGCGTGGTTGGCGGGCGAATTTGCAAATGCTTGCTTAACGAACTCAACAAGACAATTTCAATCAATTCGTCAAGCCAGAGCGAGTTTAAAAATTTTAGTAGTAGTGACGATTCCTCTCTAACAGCCAACGACAAAAAGGCGTATGAAGTAATCAAATCTTGGTGCGACAAATTCCCAGACATCACAAAAATCAACATTAACATCATGGGTGGTGCGGGAAGCGGAAAAACCTTCTTGCTCGAGTGCGTTGCAAACGAAATGCTAAACAAAAATTTAGTTGTGGTGTATAAAACCGCATTCGAACTCAACGAACTTGCAAGGCTATATCATATTGGCAAGTCATATGAGTTTGGCGACATTTTAAATGCGGATATTTTGCTTATTGACGACCTAGGCACAGAGCCAGTTTTAAAAAACATCACAAACGAATATCTTTATAATTTAATCAACACGCGCCAAATACATAAAAAGCCAACATTTATTTCGACAAATTTGAGTTTGGACAACATTTTGTCGCGTTATGATGAGCGAATTTTTAGCCGCCTCGCAAACAAATCTTTGGCAATAACAATCAACCTCACTTCCGCCGACAAACGCATAAGATAAAAGACTTTCGACAAAAATTTTCGACAAATTTATTCAAAAATTTCGACAAAATTAAAACAAAAAAACAAAAAATTAAAAATAAAATTGAATTTTTTCGACAAAAACAAAAAATTTCGACAAATTTTAAACAAAAAGTGGCAAACGCCACTTTTTTATTGTTCTATGCTCTAAGAGCGATGTTTTGGGATGCAAAAGTTTTTATTAGGCGGGAAGAGAATTTTTCAATGTCCTCGCTCGTCAAAGTTTTATCTTTTGGAGTTATTGTCACATTGATTGTGTAACTCGTTTTGCCCAACAAAACTTCGTCATTTTTATACACATCTTTTAGCGAATATTCCATGATGTAGTTGCATCTAAAATTCTTTAGGATATTTTCAATTTCTGAAAATGGGCGTGTGCTTTCCATAACAAAATTGAAGTCAAGACTAACAGATTGGAACTTGCTCGTAGACACAATTTTTGAAACTTTCTTTTCCGCTTCCAAAAGTTTATTAATGTCCAATTCAAGGCAAGCAAAATGTTTGCGTTTGTCCACATTTTTTGCAATTGTTGGGTGCAAAATTCCCATTTCGCCAATTTGAATATTTCCACTATAAAGCGCACAAGAATTTATTGGGTGATAAAGTTCATTTTTGTTTTCGCCGAATTCAATTTCGCAATTTACAATTTCGCCCGCAACGAATTCCACAATTTGTTTTAGTTTAAAATATAATTCCTTTTCGCTCTTGCTTTCGCTCGCTAGCACAATGGAAAGTTTTTTCTTTTCTTTAACCAAATTATTTTCGTCAAGTTCGTCAAAAGTTCTGCCAATTTCAAAAATGGAAATTTCGCTAAATTTATTTTTATTTTCGTCCGCAAATTTAATGAGAGTTGGAGTTAGCATTGTTCTTAGCCCCGTCTGCCCGCTCTTGCTTGAATCTAAAAGGCGCACAACGCTCGTTTGTTTGATTCCAAACTGCTTGTTATACTCCAAATAGTTCCAAACATAGCTATGCACTTCATTCAAATTGAATCTGCTCGCCAAGGCGAATTTAATTTGATATTCTATCTCGTGAGTTGGGATTTTGTCAACCGGAGTGAGTGGCATGGACATTGGCGCACTCTTGATGTTGTCATAGCCATACATCCTAAACACTTCCTCGACTAAATCCTCGCGGATAGAAACATCTTTTGTTGCGCGGAAAGATGGAACGGAAACACTCAAATTTTCGCCCGATGTTTTAACGCCAAAGCCTAAGCGAGTTAAAATTTCTGCAATCTCTTTGGCTGTCAATTTAACGCCGCCACGCTTAGATATAAATTCGCTTGTCGTGTTGATTGTGATTTGTGGATATTTAAAGTTATAAACATCCGTGAAACTCGATGTAACTCTAACGCAATTGTCCGCTTGCTTTAATAGATAAATTAAACGCTTACTCGCGGTCAAACATAGCTCTGGGTCAAGCGATTTTTCATATCTCAAACTTGCGTCTGTAATAAGCCCAATTTTGCGGCTAGTTTTTCGAATTGTGGCGCTATCAAAACATGCGCTTTCCAAAAGTAGACTATTGGTGTTTGCTGAAATTGAATCCTTAAGTCCGCCCTTGATTCCCGCAATTGCAATTGGCTCGATTTTTTCATCGCAAATGACGATTGAATTCAAAGGAATTTCGTGCTTTTCGCCCTCAAGAGTTAGCATTTCAATCGGCTTTTTGTTTTCAATAACGGTCACACCCTTAACAATTGCATTGTCGAACGCGTGCATTGGCTGGCCGAGTTCAAGCATGACATAATTCGTTAGGTCGGCAAGCAAATTTATATCTCGCATTCCGCAATAATTAAGGCGCAATTTCATGAGCGGAGTGGCAATTTTTTTCGTGATATTGCCAACTGAAATTCCCGTGTAGCGGAAGCAATTTTTTGTTTCAACTTTAATGTTTAGTGCGGGCAAATTTTTATATTTATTAAAATCGTCTAACATAAGAGGCTTTAACTCTCTGCCAAAAATTGCCGCAAACTCACGCGCGATTCCATAATGCCCCCACAAATCCGGGCGATTGGTTAGCGACTTGTTGTCGATTTCAATAAGCACATCTTCAACCGGCAAAATGTCGTGAATGTCCGTGCCAACAACCGCGTCATCTTCCAACTCAACGATGCCAGAAGTGTCCGC
>CANQHS010000032.1 GCA_947623795.1 uncultured Clostridia bacterium
GGCGATTTTGCGGCATATCGTGCTGATACTGCCCCACGCCGATGGATTTAACATCAATTTTAATAAGTTCGGCAAGCGGGTCTTGCAGCCTGCGTGCGATTGACACCGCACTTCGCAAGTTTACATCATAGTCTGGGAACTCTTTGGCGGCGAGTTTGGATGCGCTGTAAACAGACGCTCCCGCCTCGTTGACCATAGCGTAACTCACTTTGCGTGGGCAAGTTTTGATAAGGTCGGCAACCAAAATCTCGCTTTCCTTGCTTGCTGTGCCATTGCCAATTGCAACAATGTCCACCTTGTTTTTAACAATCATATCGGTGAGTTTTTTCTTGGCTTCTTCCACCTTATTTTGTGGCGGAGTTGGATGCACAACCGCAGTGTCCAAAACGTCACCTTTTGTGTCGATAACTGCAATTTTGCAACCGTTGTAATAGCCCGGGTCGTAGCCCATAATTACATTATTTTTAAGCGGAGCTTGAAGCAAAAGCGGTTTTAGGTTGACTTCAAACATCTTGATTGCTTGCTCGTTTGCCCTATCTGTCAATGCGTTGCGGCACTCACGTTCCAAGGATGGGAACAAAAGCCTATCATAGCAATCGGCAATTGTTTCTTCCATTATTGTGTTAGTAAATTCGTTATCTTTTTTATAAGCCTTTTCAATTTCGGTTAGGGTTAGTTTAGGATTAATTTCAATGTCCACTTTAAGGCACTTTTCCTTTTCACCACGATTGAGCGCAAGAATGCGGTGGCTTGGGATTTTGCTTACTTCGCCTTTAAAGTCCTTATAATTTTCATAAGTTTTTTGTTCGTCCGCACTTTCGTCCCAACTTGAAACAATGTTAGCCTTTTTGGCAATAATTTCACGCAAAACTTTTCTCAAATTCGCGTCATCGCTAATGCGTTCGGCAATAATATCTTTCGCGCCAGCAATGGCTTCAACAACATCGTTAACGCCCTTTTCCGAATCAACATATGCGGCGGCAACATTTTCAACCGTTTCGGTTAAATCTTGGGCAAGAATTAAGTTTGCAAGCGGCTCTAATCCTTTTGCAATTGCCACCGTTGCACGCGTTTTGCGTTTTGGCTTATATGGCCTATATATATCCTCCACTTCGGTCAAAGTTAGTGCGTTTTCGAGCTCCAAAGCGATTTCATCTGTCCACTTTTCTTGCTCGCGGATAACTTTTTCAACTTTTTCCTTTTCCTTGTTTAAATTTCTTAAATAATTTAACCTGTCGGCAAAATCCCTTAGGACTTGGTCATCACACGCGCCATGCATTTCCTTTCTATAACGCGCAATAAACGGGATTGTGTTGCCCTCGTCAATGAGATTAATGATGTTTTCGGCATACTGCTCTTTCAAATTGAATTCATATGCCAACTGTTTTTGTAATTCCATAGTAAATCCTTTTAAATTAATGAATAAATAAATTTAAAATGCCAAACAAATTGATATGTTTTTTAAATTTAACTTTTTCATTATAACAAATAAAATAAAATTTTCAAACTAAAAAAGATTTCAATTTTAAATTTTAACAAACAAAAAACTCCGCGTTTGCGGGGTTTTTATTTTTGGTTTTTGTAGGTTTTGCGGCGAGAGGCGGCGTCTTTTTCGCTTTTATCTAAAAGTTCATCTTTATTTTGTTTATTCACCTTTTCTAAGATGGCAAAGCGGTTTTCCGTTTCAACATATTCGCGATAATTCATGGTTGGGTCAAAGCTATCAATCTGCATTGGATTTTCTAGTTCGGGATTATATCTAAACAAAGTGTTATAGCCGCTTTTTACTGAATTAAAGGCGTGCTGATTGGCGTAACGCAAATCATAGCCGTGACTTATGCATGGCGAATATGCAATAATAACGCTTGGACCGTCATAGGCTTCTGCCTCGCTAATTGCCTTTATGCATTGTTCTGGGTTTGCACCCATTGATACGGTTGCCACATAAACATCTTTATATGTCATAAGCATGGATGCTAAATCTTTCTTTTTCGTGGTTTTGCCGGTCAAGTTAAATTTGGCAGTTGCACCACGCGGAGTTGACTTGCTAGTCTGCCCGCCCGTGTTGGAATAAACTTCTGTGTCCAGCACTAAAATATTAACATTTTCGCCACTAGCAACCACATGGTCTAGCCCGCCAAAGCCGATATCATACGCCCAGCCATCGCCACCAATTATCCAAACACTTGGGCTGGTGATGAGGGTGAGATTATCAAACAAAAATTTATCTTTGGCAGCAATTTTATATTTTTTGCTAAATTCTTTTAAATCAATTAAAATTTGTTTGTTTTGCTCGTGATTTTCTGGCGATTTTAAAAATTTGTCCACTTTTTCTTGAATTAGGCTAGAAAATTTGAGCGTTTTTAACTTTTCTATAAAATTTTTGCGTAAATTTCTTTTTGCAATGGCAATTCCATATCCAAATTCTGCATTGTCTTCAAACAAACTGTTTGCCCAACTTGGTCCAAAGCCGGATTCGTCCTTAGCATATGGGCAAGTTGGATATGTTCCGCCATAAATTGACGAGCATCCGGTTGCGTTTGCAATGAGCATCCTATCGCCAAAAAGTTGGCTAACAAGTTTTATATATGGTGTTTCGCCACAGCCGGCACACGCACCCGAAAATTCAAAATAAGGCTCTCTAAATTGAACATTTTTAACGGATAATTCATTAGAAGTTTCAAGTTTTTTAAGATTTGCTTGGAAGGTTATATTTTTAACTTCTCTTTCCCTAATTTCTTCCGCATTTTTCATAACAAATGCTTTAACCGGGCAGGCTTCAACGCACACGCCGCAACCAGTGCAGTTAAGAGTGTCTATTTGCAAATGATAGTTGCCCTTGCCTGTGATGCTCTTTTTATATGTAAAGCCTTCAACAACTTTTGTTTTTTCGCCAAATTTAACCGGGCGGATGGCAGCATGCGGACACATTATTGTGCATCTGCCGCACTCAATACATTTTTCACTTATCCACTCAGGAAGATTGCTTGCAATGGCGCGCTTTTCGTATTTTGCTGTGTCGGTTGGCATATGGCCGCTTATGTCGAACTCGCTAACAGGAATTGCGTTGCCCGCTTGTGTGGAAGTTGGTAGGATGATTTTGTTATAATATTCATTTTTTTCGCCCACTATTTTGGGCTTGTTGTTTGGGGTGAGTTTTGATGTGTCGATTTTTAAAATCTTATCTTCCACCTCGTCCACTGCCATAAAGTTTGCGTCCAAAACTTTCTGCCCTTTTTTGCCATAGGATTTTTCAATCATTTCCTTTACGCCTTTAAGGGCGACATCTTTTGGTAACAAACCTGTCACTTCAAACATGGCGGTTTGCATAATTGTGTTAATTTTGCTGCCAAGATTATGCGCGGAAGCAATTTTATTAGCGTCAAGGGTATAAACTTTAATGTTCTTTTGCTTTATGTCGGCTTGCATTTTGTCCGGCATAATTTCGCTTAATCTAGCTGTGTCCATGCTGCAATTTATTAGCATTTTTCCGTTTTCTTTAAGGCAATCGGTTATGTCATATTTCGATATGAATCCAACATTGTTGCACATAACAAAATCCACTTTTGTTGGATTAAAAGGTGCAAAAATTGGGAACGAACTAGAGCGCATGTGCGAGATTGTTAGGCTGCCCGATTTTTTGCTGTCATAATCGAAATAGCCTTGCATATAGTTAACTGTTTCATCGCCCAAAATCTTGATTGTGTTTTTAACTGAGCTCACGCTTCCGTCACTTCCAAGCCCATAAACACGCATGGTGAAATTGCTTATGTCGTCCACATATTTTTCCTTAATTTCAAGGCTTGTGTTGGTTAGGTCATCATTGATGCCGACCGTGAAAAATTGCTTGCCATCGTTTTCCATGTTTTCAAAGACAGCGATTGCCATATCTGGCGTGAACTCCTTTCCGCCCAAGCCAAACACGCCCGAAAAACATTTGGCGTCAATTCCATTTTTTTGCAAAACGGACATAACTATGCTAGTTAGTGTGTCAATTCCATTAACATCAAGGTTGCGTTCCAAAATTGTTATGTTTTTAACTCCTTTTGGAAGTTTATTTAAAAATTCTTGCTCGTCAAAAGGTTTTAGCATCCTAATTTTTATTACACCGGCATTTTTAACATTTGAAACTGCCAATTTGCAAACATCCGCACTCGTCCCCATGGTGACAATAACATTTTTGGCGTTGTTGTCCCCCGCGTATTCAACAGTTTCGTATTTCCTAGTTGTTATTTCCGCTTGCTTATTTAATGCTTCTTTGAAAATTGGCAAAACTTTCATATATTTTGAAAGCGCCATAACCCTATTTTGCATAAACACATCTGGATTTTGGTTCGTTCCGGCGGCATATGGCTCGTGATTGTTCAACGCGCGGCGCCTAAACTCAACAAAATCTTGCTCGGAAACAATCTTTTTTAGGTCGTCTAGTTCGGTGAGATAGATTGTGGAAAGTTCGTGGCTAGTCCTGAATCCGTCAAAGAAACAAATAAATGGCGTGCTGGATTTGATGCTAGCAAGTTCGCACGCAATGGTAAGGTCGTTCACTTCTTGCACATTGGAGCAGCACACAACATTAAATCCGGTTTTAAGGCAAGCATAAATGTCGCTATAATCACAAAAAATGTTTAGTGCGTGCGTTGCCACACTGCGTGCGGAAACATAGAACACAGTTGGAAGCCCTTCCCCCGCAATCTTGTACATATTTGGAATCATAAGCAAAAGCCCTTGGCTTGAAGTGAAAGTTGTTGTTTTGCTGCCGGCAATCAAACTGCCATGCACCGCACCCGCAACGCCCGCCTCGCTTTGCATTTCCCTTAAAACAAGGCTATTGCCAAAAATGTTTTTCTTTCCTTCAAAAACAAATTGGTCTGAATCTTCCGCCATAGGGCTGGATGGCGTAATTGGATATATAAAAGCCGCATCATTAAACATATATGCAATGTTTGCCGCGGCAAAATTCCCATCAACCGTAACTTTTTTCATAATTCTCCTTTAATGAAATCATCTTAGTAAAATTTAATTGCTATCAATTAATATATTAAAACATTTAAACTAAATTTCAAAACAAAAAGAGCAAATTTTAAAATAAAACATTGCTTAGATTTAAACTAAAATATTTTGAAAATACTTTTGATTATGTTAAACTATTCTTATGAGATATCTATTGATTGTGCAGTATGATGGCAAAAATTATTCTGGCTGGCAAAGGCAAGAAAATGCGGTGACAATTCAGCAGGTTTTGGAAGAAAAACTGCAAATTTTGTTGCATCACGAAGTTAACTGTGTTGCAAGCGGGCGGACCGATGCGGGAGTTTCTGCCTATTTTCAGCCTGTTCATTTTGAAACGGAAAGGCAAATTGAGAAAAATAAATTTTTATATTCGTTAAATGGCTTGTTGCCGGACGATATCAAGGCAATAAGCCTTGTTGAAACGGATATTCACGCCCGTTTTTCAGCCAAGAAAAAAACATATCTATATAAAATGTATTTAAGCCATATCGATTTGCCGCTCTATTCAGAGGCTCTAAGAGTCGAGCCGAATGTTGACCTTAAACTCATGAAAAAGTTTTGCAATCTTATTGTTGGAGAACATGATTTTATTGGCTTTCGGGCAAGCGGCGGAGTTAACGAAAGCACAATTAGAAAAATCTATTCTGCCCGTTTGGTGCAAGATGGTTTGTGCCTCAACTTTTATGTGACGGGCAATGGGTTTTTATATAAAATGGTCAGAAATTTAGTGGGAACAATGCTCGCAATCGGCACACACAAATTGGATTTTGACGCTTTAAAAAGAACTCTCTTTAATGGCTATAAATCCAAGCACACTGCCAAAGCCGAACATCTATATCTATTAAATGTGGAATATAAATAAGTCATTTTTTTGCAACAATTTTGTAACTTTTATCTATTAAATCGAATAGTTTTTGTCTTGGAGTTGCCTTGTTTAAAAGCGCGGTTATCCAATATTTTTTGTTCATGTGATAGGCGGGAAAAATAAATTTGTTGTCTATCAAAGCGGGGATTTCTTCCGCTGGCAATTTTAAATTGATGACGCTAACAAGATTTTTGTCCTTAAGCCCAAGTTTGTCCGCTCCTATATCCATAATGAGCGCGAACCACTTTTTGTTTGCCGCTTTAAATGTGCAGAATGTGGGATACTCCTCCCACGGAAACTCGGGTTGGACATCATATTTTGACACTATTTCGTCTATAACCTGACTGCGCATGTTGGTGTTAATTAAACATTTTTGCGTGATGTCGTCAACAATTTTTTCAATTTGCGTCCGCAAGCCTGAAACAAAGCCGCCATCAAAGTTATTTATGTTGATCATTTCATACATTTCGCCAAAATCGACATCGAAAAGGTCCACCTTAAATTCGTTTTTGTTCAAGGCAATTTTTGCAATAAATTCGCCATTTTGAATAGGCAAATCCAGCAAAAGCATATCGTTTTCAAGGCTAAATCCATAATTTTTTAATTTTTTCTCGTCAATTTCATGCGTCTTTAAAATGTAACTAAAATCCATGTTCCTATTATACCTTGTTGGCAACAATAAAGCAATAAATTTATTAAACTTGCTAAAATTGTAAATAAAACTAAAAAAAACTATTGACAAATATATTTATTTTATTTATAATAACAAAGTATTGCTTAAATTAAGCAATTTTTCTACCACACGGAAACTTTGCTTAATATGGCCTTTGAACGCGAAATAAAAGGCCAAATATAAGGAGAAAATTCTGTCAACCAAGTTAACAGACAAATTCTCAAAATTTCTAATGCTAGGTTTGGTTTATTATCGAATAGAATTTATAAATTTCCTTTCTAGCGAAAGATTTTAACCAAAACAAAAACAATAAATTAAAGGAGAAATTATGAAAACAATTATGGCAAAACCTGCCACTGTTGAAAAAAAGTGGTATATTATAGACGCTGACGGCAAGGTTTTGGGTAGAGTTGCTGCTGAAGCTGCAAGATTGCTTCGCGGAAAGCACAAACCAACCTTTACCCCAAATGTTGACTGTGGCGATAATGTTATTATTATTAATAGCGACAAATTGGTGCTAACTGGGAGAAAGGAAGAACAAAAATATTTCAAACGTTATTCTGGCTATCAATCTGGCTTGCACCTAACCCAATACAAAGCTATGATGGCAGAAAAAAGCGATGTTGCCCTAATGAGAGCAATCAAGGGCATGCTTCCAAAAAATAGTTTGGGCAGAACTATGGCAAGACACTGCCACATATATAAAGGTGCTGAACACAATCAACAAGCACAAAAACCAGAAATTTGGAATGGAGGTAACAACTAATGGCTGAAAAGAAAACTGCAAAAGTTGAAGAAGAAGTTAAAAAACCAGCAAAAGCTGTAAAAGAGCCCGTGAAAGCCGCAAAAGAACCTGCAAAAAAGGCTGCTAAAGCTGAAACTGAGGTTAAGGAAGTAAAAAAGGCTCCAGCAAAGAAGGTTGCTGAAAAAACTGAAACAAAAGAAGCTAAAAAACCTGCCACAAAAAAGGCAAAAGCTGTTAAAGGCAAAGCTCAAGAATTTTTAGGCACAGGCAAAAGGAAATGTTCTGTTGCCCGCGTTCGCCTAACAACCGGAACAGGCAAAATCGTTGTCAATGGTGTTAGCCTAGACGAATATTTCGACCTTGACACTCTTAAAACAATCGTTAAACAACCTCTTGTTTTAACAGAAACTCTAAACAATGTCGATATCGTTGCAAACATCTATGGCGGCGGCAAATCTGGCCAAGCTGGTGCTTTGCGTCATGGCATCACAAGAGCATTGATGGAATTCAGGCCAGAACTTCGCCCAGAACTTAAAAAAGCTGGCTTTGTAACCCGCGACGCTAGAAAGAAAGAGCGTAAAAAATATGGTTTGCACAAGGCTCGTAAAGCTCCACAATTCAGCAAACGTTAAGCCGATTTGCAAACTATCGCAACAAATTATGCAAAAAACTCGCGACCTGCGAGTTTTTTTATTAATCTTAGAAATTTTTTCTAAACAAAAAATTTTGTTGACTTAAAATCTATAATGATTTAATATATTTATGTAGGAGGGAATTATGTTTTGCAAAAATTGTGGTGGCGAATTAGGAAAAGCAGACAAATATTGCGCAAAATGCGGCAAAACAGTTTGTGAAGAAACTCACACTTGTGGTTGTGCAGAAGGTTGCCCATGCCAAGCTAAAACATTTGCTGTTATTGGCTTTATTGCATCTTTCTTTAACCCTATTGCTGGCTTAATTTTGAGCATTATTTCAGTGGCTAAATTTGCCAAATTATGCAACAAAAAAGGCAGAGGGCTTGCGGTTGCCGGAATCGTTATTTCATCAATAATTATCTTTGCATTGCTTGTGGCAGCATTTGTCGGCATTGCCTCTAGTTTCCAAACTGTTGTTTATGTTAACAACTAAAAAGGCTAATTAGCCTTTTTTTAATGAAAAAGAGAGATGTTGTTTACACTCGAAACTGTAAATCATCTAAGTTTTAGATTGTTTAATTTTATTTCATCAAATAATTTAAAACAAAATATCACAGTTTTTTTGGAGCATAGAACTATCTCTCTAGATGTAAGGACGAACCTTACATTGTTAATTTGTGCGATTTAATTAATATTATTCATAAAATTTAAAAATTTTTATTTTCGATTAGTTTTAGAATTTGAATTTCGCTTGCATTTTCTTCGACCACAACATTTGCATAAGTTTTAAGCCTATTTTCAATAGCTAGTTTTATTTTTCCTTTTGCGGTCGTTATAAGCAAAACAATGCAATTTTTAAACAATTTATAATTCACATTTGACAAAAACGCATCGTTTGAAACTTTTATAACTGCATTTCGCTCTTTTGCTAATTCTCCTAGAAGTTCACTTTCCTTCGCGTTTAATATCTCATCAACCAATATTGTTGGTGCTTCGAAGCTAGAAAGAAGATAATCTTCAAACTTCTCATCCGCATCAATATATGTAAATTTCAATTTTTTTGCCAAATTTTGGGCAATATTTTTAGCTTTTTCGTCAATTAAACTGACCACAACTATGTTTTTCATACCCCTCTCCAATTTAATTTTAACAAAAATAAAGGTTTTTAACAACTATTTTTTATGTCTGTTTATTTTTGTCGAAATTTGAGCGGGATTAGTCCTTAGATTTTTTAAATTTGCCCGTAAAGAGTTTAATTATTTCTGGCATTGCCTCAACCGTTGCCCGATAGCCTTCTTTTATCATATCATTTTTGCCATTGATTTCGAGCGACTTAAATTTTTTGAGATTAGGACAAATGACAATATCGCTTAAAAGTTTGCCATTTTTTGAGTTGTTTGCCATCATAATTCCAATGCTGGTGCTAAATTGCGTGAGAATATTTGTGCTGTTTGTGCCGCTGCCACGAGTGCAGTTACAATCGATTGTGACCACAAAATCATAGCCATTATCTTTAAGCACATCGGCGGGGATGTTGTTCGTAACTCCACCGTCAATAAGTGTCATGTTTTTGTAATTGACTGGCAAAAACACGCCCGGAATTGCACAACTGCCGGCTATGACCTTTGTTAGAT
>CANQHS010000033.1 GCA_947623795.1 uncultured Clostridia bacterium
GCATATTGCTCGGCACCAGCCTCACGCTGAATGCAAGACAAATATAACATACTTTAAATATTTTGTCAACAGTTTTTTAAAAATTTTTTTAAATTTTTTGAAATTTTTTTCAAATTCTTACAAATTCCCTATAAAATAGCAACTTTTGCCAATAAAAGACACCCTGTTTTAGCTAAAAAAGATAAAAATTGAAGTAAAAAAAGAAAAAACGCCCGAGTTATCGGGCGGATTTTAACCATTAATATCCGTTAATAATTTAGAATCAATCAATTTTTGGACGAACTCGTTTAGTGTAAGACCTCCTATTGGTTGTCCAGCAATCTGTTTCCCAGCTAAAGAGTTTGGCAAAATGTTAGCTTTTATTAAATCGTCGATTGTTGCGCCGCGGGTTTCGCCCTCGCCATTAATCTTTTTGTTTATTGCATCTGGCAAGTCGGTTACAAGAGGATTCTCTTCCGATGTGAACAAGGCAAACAAGCCAGTTTCGCCACGTTCGAATATGTCGAACACTTTTAATTCGCCAAGGGTGTCGTTTAGTTCAGTTACTTGTTTATCTATGACAACTTTCATAAATGGAGATAACTCAACATATGTGCCTTCGCTATCCTTATATTTTGTTTCCCCGCCTACAAGTTCTTGGGTGTAGCCCATAGCTTCGTAGACTTTAATACTCTTGATTGCGTCATCGAAAGCTTGATCCAAACTATTTACAGCATATGAGATTATCTTTTTTATGATTTCATTGAGTTTAACTTCGGCGCCGTCTTTCTTATAAACAGGTTTATCTTCCGGTCCTTCCTTTGTGTAGCCCAAAACTTCGTACAACTTTAAGCCGTCAATCACCGAACTAAGTTCTGTGAGTTTTTTGTCCATGTATTCTTCTTTATCTAGGAAGGTTGGCAAGGTTACACCATAATCATCTCGCAATTCGCCAAGAGTTAAATTGCCCGTGATTTCGCTTATTGTTGAAAAGGCGTTTGACAAAGGCAAAAATCTTATTTTTATTTTAACAATTTTGCCATTATCTGGATTTTCCACATCATTAACTATATCAAATGGCTCAAAGTTTTTGATTATGATTTGTGTTTTTTCTTCGTTAGTTTCATATTTAAAATCTACTTTGTTGATGTGGTCTTTTTCAGTATAAAGGAATCCGTCTGTTTCGTTAAAATAATAAACATTTTCTTTGTCGAGCAATGCACTCATGCCGTCAAGATTGATTACGCCGTTTAATTCTTGTGCGCTCATGCTCTTTAGTTTGTTAGGCAACTCATCTGGCAATTGTTTGATTGGCACAGTTTTAAGGTCGGTTATGTCAATTCCAAAAAGGTTGTCGCCGATGTCGACGCCGAAATCGTTTTTAAGATCGTTAAGCGTGTATGTGTCGATGTTTTGGCTCAACTTCATTGCGTGGCTAACAAGACCGCTCAAAGTTAGGTTGTCCAACTCCTCGTTGCCCAAACTTACGTTTGCGTTAAAAGTTGTGCTAATCCATTTTGCAGACACATTGAAATATACAAATGCACCCGCGCCGACCAATAAAAGAATTGTTAATAAAAACCCTATAATAGTTCCAAAGAAAAACGAGCCGAAACGTCCGCTGCGCTTTCTTTTGATTTCCCCTGCTTTCATATCCACCTCTAATATATTATTGCACAAATAAAGTTAAAAATAAAATGTTTATGTCAATTTTTTATAAAATAATAAAAATATTTTGTCAAAATTAGAGCACAACAATGCTGCACCCCGGGTTCAACAAATATAGTTCCCTATCCGCGAGCAAATCTGGGCAATAGTTTATTGCAATTTTTCTGACCACGTTTTGTGGCGTCCAATTATCGCAACAAACATAGTCTGAGATGATTTTTCTGTTTTTAAGGTCTTGGCACTTTTTTAAAAATGCCACCTTAATTGCTCCGCCTACACCATGGCTGCCATACCCATGAATTACTTTTAGAACTTTGTATCCGCCCTTTTTGTAAGATTCTACTTCAATTAAAAATTGAGCAAGTGCCTCACTCACTGTTTGATTGTTGCTTTTAATGTCGATTGTTATTAACTGCATAAAAATATTATAACATATTTTTTTTAGATTCTAAAAGAAAAAGAGCACATAGGCTCTTAATATTCTAAATTATTGTTTGTAGATTTATTGTATTCGTCAACAATTGAATCGTAAAATTTAGCATACTCCTTTTCGGTAGCAGAAGTAATATTATATTCTACGCCATATTCCGAATTTTGCATATCTGACCCGATTAGTTGTGTTATTTCGCCTTCATCATTAAATGTTAATTGCAGTCTTTGGCTTGTACTTTCGTTTTCCACCAAAATTCTAAACCCACCATCGATATGTTTGTTATCAATTATAATGCTGCCGTTAACTTTTTTATAAGTCACGCCAGAACCTTCAAGCCTAGATATGCTTAGCACATTGTTAGCTAAATTATTTTTCAAGGTTTCCATTTGAGTTTGGCTGCTGGAATTTTGTTTTTCACTTTTATGAGAATTAGTTTTTAAATCGTAAATATTTAAATCACCCGTATTATAATAGGCCAATTGCTCACTTGTTTGATAAGCATAGGTATCAAGTTTTGGGCTTACAAATATTGTTCCTTTACCTTCTTCATATTCAACACCATATTGTTGTGCATTTACTTTAAAATAATTGTTTTGGAAAAGTAAATCTATTCCATTCTGAATTGCATAATCATTTATTGCATACTCCAATGATGATGCGTAAGAGATTGCGGCATCATACAGGGTAGTTGCTTGATCTACAGATTCATATATGTGTTGATTACGTGTTAAATTCTCTTTGCTTGTATTAATTTGGTACATATCGTCAACAATATTAACATTTTTTACAACTAATTTATTATAACATTGCTTAAACTGATTAAAATTATAGTTGTAATTATCATACATTAATTGATTGCCTTCAATTTTAGATAGACTTTCCTCAAATACTTCCTCAGCATTTTGCATTTCCAAATAATAATCACGAGCATTTTGTTCTTGTATGGTTTGCTCTTGTTTGGTTGGGTCTTCTGGTAGTGAATCTTTATTTTCTTTGCCATCGCCGCACGCACTCAAACCTAGTGCTGCGCCAAATAACGAAAACCCTGCTAGTGCAGTTGCTATCAATCTCTTTTTCTTTTTCATAATTCCTCCCTATTTTTTATATTACAACTTTATTATACCCCCCCCCCTAAAGAATTTGTCAAGAGTTTTTTAAAAAAATTTTTAAATTTAATTAAAACTGCACAAAAAAAGCACAAATTAATGTGCCTTTATGCTGTTTTCTTTTTAGATTTCTTCTCTTCGAATTTAACAATCTTTGCTTTGCCGGTTTTGTTGATGAAATCGGCGGTTATTGTAATTTTCTTTATATCTTCTTCAAAATGGCTTGAATACATCAAATCGAGCATGCGTTCCTCTAAGATTGTTCTAAGTCCGCGCGCACCGGTTTTAAGTTCTTTGGCTTTAAGCGCCACTGCTGTGATTGCTTCCGGCTCAAAGGTTAGGTCAATCCCGTCCATTTTAAACATTTGAACATATTGTTTTGTTATTGCGTTTTTAGGTTCAACCAAAATACGCTCTAAGTCTTTTACATCAATGCTTTCAAGTGTTGCAACAATTGGAATTCTGCCAACGAATTCTGGAATCATGCCAAATTTGATTAGGTCTTGAGGCTGGATATCTTCAAAATTGTTTTTCTTTTCTTGTTCGTCCGCCTTTTTAACTTCTGCTCCAAAACCAAGTGCGGAAGAATTTTTGCGCTCGTTAATTATTTTATCTAGTCCAACAAACGCACCGCCGCAAATGAACAAAATGTTTGTTGTGTCAATTTTAATGTTTTCTTGTTGTGGGTGCTTTCTGCCTCCTTGTGGTGGAACGGATGCGATTGTGCCTTCAAGTATTTTTAAAAGGGCTTGCTGCACGCCTTCGCCGCTGACATCTCGCGTTATGGAAACATTTTGAGTTTTGCGAGCAATTTTATCGATTTCGTCAATATAAATTATGCCGCGTTGTGCTTTTTCAATGTCATAATCCGCGTTTTGAATGAGTTTTAACAAAATATTTTCCACATCATCGCCAACATAACCTGCTTCGGTCAGCGCGGTGGCATCACTTGATGCAAAGGGAACTTTTAGGGTTTTTGCAAGTGTTTTTGCAAGCAAAGTTTTGCCTGAGCCAGTTGGACCAACAAGCAAAACATTGGATTTTTCAAGTTCAACTTCGTCCTCGTTATTTTCTTTCTTTATCATGTTATAGTTTACGCGTTTATAGTGGTTATAAACAGATACAGCGAGAATCTTTTTAACTTCGTCCTGCCCGATAATGAAATCATCCAATCTTTGCTTAATCTCTTGCGGTTTTGGAAGGTCGATGAACTCATTTTTCTCGCTCTTTTCAGTGCGGTCCTTAAAATCCATCAAGTCGCGACAAATGTTTAAGCAATCGCGACAAATAAAGCAATCTCCTTCTGGATTGCTAATAACGTCAGTCAATTCTCTTGCTGGCCTGCCGCAAAAAGAACAAATGGTTTCAATCTCTTTCAAAACTCACCCCTTTTATATATTATTTAACAAAACTATTATTTAATACATTTAATTTACTTGTATATAATAGTCAGAACTCAGAATTCATAATATTTCATTAGAGATTCTTCGTTTCACTCAGAATGACATGCTAAATGCTCAATTATATAACAAATCCCTATTCCCCTAAGAGTTTAATTGATTATGGTGAACGATTTAGGCGGACTAGGCCCCGCCGTTTAGTGAACCATAACAATTAAACGCCGTTTATTTGCGTTTGTCAAAAATCTTGTCCACAAGGCCATATTTTAAAGCGGCTTTTGCGTCTAAGAAATTGTCGCGGTCGGTATCTTTTGTGATTGTTTCAACAGATTTGCCAGTGTTGTCTGCTAAAATTTTATTTAATGTTTCACGCGTTTTTTGGATGTGTTTTGCGTGAATTTCAATGTCGCTTGCCTGACCTTGCGCACCGCCAAGTGGTTGATGAATCATAACTTCGCTATGAGGCAAGCAAATGCGTTTGCCCTTTGCACCACTAGATAAAATAACTGCTGCCATGCTTGCTGCCATGCCAATGCAAATTGTGGATACATCGCATTTGATGTATTGCATTGTGTCATATATGGCAAGGCCGGCAGTAACGCTTCCGCCCGGGCTGTTAATGTACATATAAATGTCTTTATCTGGATTTTTGCCTTCAAGATAAATAAGTTGAGCCACAACTGTGTTTGCTGTTTGGTCTGTGATTTCGTCAGTTAAGAAAATTATTCTATCTTCCAAAAGCCTAGAATAAATATCATAACTGCGTTCAACGTTGCCAACTTGGTCAATAACCATAGGAATCATAATCATTTCTCCTTTTATTTTATTGTGTTGTTTGTGTGCAAGAAGTCGAGAATCTTTTTCATCAACAATTCGTTTGCGATTTGGTTTACTAAATCATTATTAACTTGTTTTTTGAATTCTTCTTTTGTTTTGTTGGCAGATTTTGCAAGTTCTTCAACTTTTTGGTCGATATCTGCTTCGTTGATGTCAAGATTTTCTTCTCTAATGAGTTTTTCAAGCACTGTTCTTGCCTTAACATTTCTCGCTGAGTTGGTGCGGACTTCCGCATTAAATTCGTCCATAGTTTTGCCTATGTATTGAACATAGTCTTCCAACTTGATGCCTTGATATCTCATTTGGTTTTTCATGCCTTCAATTTGGCGATTGAATTCTTCTTCCACCATAACTTCTGGTGCGGTGAATTCAGTGTCATCAATAATCTTGTCCAAAATGGAGTTATCTAGCTCAACTTCGGCGCGTTCGTCTGCTTCTTTAACTAATCTATCTTTAACGCTTGCTTTATATTCGTCAACCGTGTTAAATTCGGTGGAATTAGACACAAATTCTTCGTTTAATTCTGGCATAACGCGTTCACGAATATTTTTGATTTCAACTTTAAATGTAGCAGGTTTGTTTGCCAAACTTTTTTCGTGATAATCTGCTGGGAAAGTTACAACAACGTCCTTTTTATCGCCAATGTTTAAGCCAACAAGTTGATCTTCAAAAGTGTCAATAAATGAGTGGCTGCCGATTTGAAGTTGATAGTTTTCCGCCTTGCCACCATCAAATTGTTTGCCATCAATATATCCATCAAAATCAAGGGTTACAAAATCATTATTTTTAACAGGCTTTTTCGTTTCAACGAGTCTCGATGAACGCAAAAGTTCATGTTCAATTGCATCCTCAACTTCCTTTTCGCCAACTTCAATTTTTTGTTTTGTGAAAGTAAGGCCCTTATATTGAGCCAAACTAAATTCTGGCACGCAAGGAATTGCCAAAACAAATTCAACCCCATTTTCATCAAATTTTTTGATGTCAAGATTTGGGCTTGAAATTGGTTTAACATCGCTATGTTCGTTTAAGATTAATGTGTAGGCCTTATAATAGATGTCGTCCATAGCTGAATTGAAGAACACGCCTGCGCCATAAGTTTTTTCGATTACATTTCGTGGAGCGTGACCCTTTCTAAAGCCTGGAATATTAAACTTTCCTTTTTCTTTTTCGTAGGCGGAATTGATTGCCGCCTCCCACTCTTGTTTTTCAACAGACACGGTTGCATCAACCACGCCATCTTTCTTTTTGTTCAATTCGTATTTCATATTTTCTCCTTAAAAACTTGCCCATTATAGCACACAATGGAAAATAAATCAATAGATTTTTTATAATTTTACATCATTGTCATGAAAGCCAAAACGACGAGCAAAAGCGCAAAAACGACACATCCCATGATTATTGAAACGCGTTGTTTTGCTAAACTTTTGTTTTGCATTTCCATTTCAACAATTGCGATATTGTCCGGCTCGTCCTCTTCTAAAACAGCAATGCTTTCCCTATTTTCTTTGATTTGATTTGAGATTTTTATTGATCTATCCGCGGCAAAAACGGCGATTGCCACTGCCAAAAACAGAAAGCCAAAAGATTGGCAATAGACATTTTTATTGCCAATTAAAATTAATAATAGACTTATAAATAAGCTCACCAATGAAATGGTGAGCAACAAATTCAATTTTTTCATTTGATACTAATGTTTAAAATCATGAACACAATTATGATAATCACAAAAATAATGAATGCAATCATCCAGCCAATGCTCTTTCTGCTTTTTGCATAAAAGAAAGCAAAAACAGCTGTGATAGAATAAGCTATAATTTGTGCAATCAAAGTCATGGCTGTGACAACAGGGGAACCACTTCCCAAAGCCCAATAAAACACCTTGCTTAAAAACAGCGCAACAGCGACAAAAGCAATTGCAATATATGCTAGAAAATTAACGAAGCCTTTTCCTTTCATTTATATCCTCCTAATTTTATTATATCATAAAAATTTCGGTTTTAGCAATCAAAATTGCCATTATTTTCAATTTTGTTTTTATTTTATCTTATTGAGCACTTCTTTAAAATATTTTGGCAATTCGATTTCAAATGTCATTTCCTTGTTCTTTGTGGGATGAACAAAACTAATTTTATAGGCAAACAAAAGTTGACCATCTAGGTAAATTTTATCTTGTCCACCATAAAGTTTATCCCCAACAATTGGGTGGCCAACACTTTTTAGATGCGCCCTAATTTGGTGCGTTCTGCCAGTATAAAGTTTGCAATTTAAAAGAGTGTAGTGGTCATATACTTTGTCTATCGTGAAAAGCGTTTTGCTATATTTACCGTTTTGTTCGTTCAAAAGTGCCATTTGCTCGCGATTTTTAGGATTTCTGCCCAAATAGCCTTCAACAATAAAATATTCTTTGATTCTTCCCTTAATTAGTGCTTTATATTCTCTATTTAATGTTTTATCCTTTAATTGATTTGACAAAATTTTGTGTGCGGCATCCGTCTTTGCAACAATCATAAGCCCGCCCGTGTCCTTATCTAGCCTATGCACAATTCCCGGACGCAGCACGCCATTTATTGTGGACAAGTTCTTTATGTGGAACATGAGCGCGTTCACAAGCGTGTGGGATTTCGTGGTGTTGCACGGATGAACGACCAACCCAGTTTGTTTGTTGATTACAAGCAAGTCTTCATCCTCATAAATTATGTCAAGCGGAATATTTTCCGCTTCAGTTGAAATCTTTTCCGGCTCTTTTTCGTTCAGTTCAACAATGTCGCCAACTTTTAATTTATAGCCCGCTTTTTGGGGTTTCCCATTTATTAAAATAAGCCCAGAATCGTTTAGCGTTTTTATATAACTACGGGAAAAGGTGGTGTGTTTTGCTAAAAACACATCTAATCTGATATCGTTTTCATCACAAGTTAGATTAGTTTTTTTCACTTTTGCCCACCATAAAAATTAAATATATCGCCATCATGATTGCGCCAATGGTCAGAAAACTATCTGCAAAATTAAATGTTGGAAAAGTTGGGAAAAAATCAAGGAAAATGAAATCTCGCACTGCGTGAGTTTTCAAAAACACCCTATCGAACAAATTGCCCAACGCCCCGCCGACAATAAAGCCGAAAGCAAGGCAATATAAAACATTTTTGTTTTTAATGAAATGATTAAACACGAAAAGTGCGATAATCAGCACCACACTTATCACAACAAGCCAAATTGTTCTGCCTGAAAACAGTCCAAAAGCAACGCCCGTGTTGCCCCCATTGGACGCAATCGACACCACATTTGGAATTAGATTGAAATATTCAATTGCGAATAAAAAATGTTTGGTGACCAAGTCAATCACCAACACACTTATAATAGACAATGTTATAATCAGCCATTTTTTCATATTAATTTTTATTTTCGCCATTAGCGCCATTATTCGAATTGTCCGGGCGCAGAATTTTTCTA
>CANQHS010000034.1 GCA_947623795.1 uncultured Clostridia bacterium
GTGGTTCGAGTCCACTCATCTCAACCAGAAGCCACACCTTATATGGAACAAAGTGGAATATAAGTGTGGGCGTGGTTGATATTCATCTCAACCAAGAGAGTGGGCCATGCCTGCTTTTTTTTGACCCCCAGCTTATACGAAGTATAAAGCAAAGGGGTCGAGAGGTCCAAAGTTCACTCATCTCAACCAAGAAAAAATAGGCATTTTGCCTATTTTTTTGCTGTTTTATTTGAAGATTTTGAATTTGTTTTTCCGCTAACTTTTGAATTTGATTTTTTTGTAGTTAAGTTTTTCGCAGTTTTTGCGTGGGCTTTAGTTTGTGTTTTGGAAGATGTGGCTTTTGTTGCTTTTGCTTTTTTATCTAATTCATGTTCGTGTTCAACTAGGCAAGCACAATCTCCCGCGCAATATTTATCTTTATCATAAGAGATGTTATGTTTGTCATAATAATCTTTAACGGCAGCTTTAACGGCCTCTTCTGCCAAAACAGAGCAGTGCAACTTGTATGCTGGCAAACCATCTAGGGCTTCAACTACTGCTTGATTGGTTAATTTAACCGCTTCGTCAACGGGCTTTCCTTTAATAAGTTCGGTTGCCATTGAACTTGTTGCAATCGCACTTCCACAGCCAAAAGTCATAAATTTTACATCGTCAATCTTGTTATCTTTAACTTTGATGTACATCCTCATTATGTCGCCACATTTTGCGTTGCCCACTTCGCCAATGCCGTCCGCATCTTTAATTTCGCCAACATTGCGAGGATTTCTGAAGTGGTCCATAACTTTTTCACTATATAACATGTTTTCTTTCTCCTTTTTCTAATTCGTCCCAAACAGGGGACATTTTTCTTAAATATTCAACAATTTTTGGAACAGTCTTTATAACTTTATCAATTTCGTCCGCCGTTGTGTATTTAGACATTGTGAGCCTTAGCGAGCCATGAGCGACTTCGTGCGGTCTGCCTATTGCCAAAAGCACATGCGATGGGTCGAGCGAGCCAGAAGTGCAAGCGCTGCCGGACGAAGCACAAATTCCCTCATCGTCGAGCAGAAGAAGCAAGCTTTCGCCCTCAATTCCTTCGAAGCAAATGTTGACATTGTTTGCTAAACGAAGCGCCGCGTCACCATTTAAAATGCTGTGCGGAATTTTTGTTAGTTCTTTTATTAGTTTGTCGCGGAATTTAATAAGTTTTTTGTTTGTTTTGTCCATTTCTTTAATGGCAATTTTTAGTGCGGTTGCCATGCCAACAATTCCAGCGAGATTTTCCGTTCCTGCGCGTTTGTTGTTCTCCTGCGCACCGCCTTCAATTAAGCTAAATATTGGAGTTCCGCGTCGGACATATAACGCACCAACACCTTTTGGTCCGTGAAATTTGTGGGCGGACATTGAGAGCATATCTATATTTTGAGCCTTTACATCGATAGGAAGATGCCCAACCGCTTGCACAGCATCTGTGAAAAAGGTGATGTTTTTGGCGCGGCAGATTTCGCCAATTTCTTTAATGGGCTGGATTGTGCCGATCTCATTGTTGGCGAACATGACGCAAACTAAAATTGTATCTTTCCTTATTGCTTTTTTGAGTTTATTGACATTAACAATCCCATTTTTTTCAACATCAAGATAGGTCACATCAAAACCTTCTTTTTCAAGTTTTTCAAGAGTGTGCAGTACAGCGTGATGTTCAATTTTTGTGGTTATAATATGTTTTTTGTTGTTTAATCTGCCCATACGCGCAATTGACAAAATCGCTTGATTGTCGCTCTCACTTCCGCCAGATGTGAAATAAATTTCATTTGGCTCGGCGTTTATTGCCTTTGCAATATCTGCACGCGCAGATTCAAGCGCTTCTTTTGCTTTTTGACCCATTGTGTGCAAGCTGGAAGCGTTGCCATATTCAACATCAAAAAATTTGAGCATTGCAAGTTTAACCTGCTCGTCCATTTTTGTTGTCCCAGCATTATCTAAATATATCATATAAAATTCCTTTTAATAATTTAAATATTTAATTCCTACTTTTTAGTAGGATATCCAAATAATAACATTAAAACGTGCCTTTGTCAATAAAATTTTACTAAATTATAAAAAAAATTTGGCAAAAACCAAACTTATAGTTTATGTCTTAATCAAATCCTCGAGTGTGATAGTTTTTAGATAGTCATTAATTAGGGTGGAGAGTTTAAACCAAACTTTCATTGTGTCGCATTTGTCTTGACGCGTGCAATTGCCGTGGATTGTGCATGTGGCAATTTTTGTGCCATCGCCAACTGCTTCCAAAATTTCCAAAACGGAATAGTCTTTTGCGGGTTTAGTGAGTTTATAGCCACCATTGCTGCCGCGC
This sequence comes from uncultured Clostridia bacterium, assembly GCA_947623795.1. Lineage (GTDB taxonomy): Bacteria > Bacillota > Clostridia > Christensenellales > UBA1242 > Onthoplasma. The sequence goes on from CANQHS010000034.1 coordinate 2,339, forward strand.
ATTGAAACAACCAAATCATTTTTATTTAACATTGCCATGATTTTTTCAAGATATTTAATTGTAATTCCTTGCCTTGACGCAATTTCATTTATTGACACAAAATTGTCGCAATTTCTTGCCAAATCTGCCATAATGCGAACTGCGTGCCTGCCTTTTGTGGAAATCTGCATAAATTCTCCTTTTCTTTTATTATAGTCGGTTAAAAAATTTTGTCAATATTTTAAATTTTGTTTATATGCATTTTTTTAGGCAATAAACAAGTTAGGGGGAAATTATGGACTTTCAAAAATCAATAACAAAAGAAAATTTGGCGCGCTCGTTTGCTGCCGAATGCCAAGAAGGCGCAAGATATCAATTTTTGGCAGAAAAAGCACAGCAAGAGGGATATCAATATATAATGACATTTGTAAGAAGCCTTGCAAAAAATGAAATGAGCCACGCAAAAATGTTTTTTCAAGCAATAAACGAACATGGCGGAGATAAGGTGCAGAATATCGATGTAAAAGCTGGCTATCCGTTTAGGACTGGAGAACTAGCCGACATTTTTAAAATGGAAGCGGAAAACGAGCGCATGAGCGGGGAAAGCATTTATCCAAAATTTGCCGACATCGCTCGCGATGAAGGGTTTGATGATGTGGCTGAATTGTTCGATTTAGTTTCCAAAGTTGAGATAACACATAAAAACATCTTAACTAATTTTTACACAGGTTTAAAGAAAGGAACGCTTTATAAATGCAAGAGCGGTGTCCACGCTTTCAAATGTGACGAATGCGGCACGATTGTGGAAGGTAAAACAGCACCAAAAACTTGCCCGCTTTGCAAAAATGGACAAGGCTATTTCCGTGTGGATTTTTCAATAATTTAAAATTTTTCCGCAATTTTTATTAAAATTAATAAAAAAACAGGCGATTTGCCTGTTAATTTTTAATTTTATTTTCAAATTCCAATTTGTTGTTAGGATATTTTTCAACGAAATCCTTAAAAGTTTCAATAATCAAATTTAATTTGTAGTTTTCAAAAGTTTTTTGTTTTCTTATCTCATCCAAATCGAAATTCTTTAAGATAATTTTAATATCATGATGTGAGTATTGAAATTCGCATAAAAGATATTCCCACAAAATGTCAGGGCTAAAGTCAAAAGTTTTTGTGTCGTAGTAGTCGGTTATTATGTCACTACGCATTTTGTGTGCAATATCTCTATACATATCTTCATAAGATTGATATTCATTTTTGTCAAAAATAAAAGTTTCCATTTTTCTCCGAGACGGTATTAATCGTTTATAAACTCCAAAGTGTTGCTAGGGTGTTCTTTTGCAAAATCTTGAAAAATTTTTATAATTATATTAAATTGATAATTCTCATAAGTCTTTTGCTTTTTAATTTCGTTTAAATCAAAGTTTTTTAAAATGTAGTTATAGTGTTCATCTTCTTTGTAATATAAGAATTCATAAAGAAAATCCGCATGATAATTTAAGTTTGGATAATCTTCAAAATCCAATGTGTGGATTCCATCTAATTGAACATAAACATCTTCAAAAAAGTCTTTATAAGAACCATATTTATTTTTATCAAAAATTATCTTTTTCATTTTATCTCTCAAAACATGACAAATTTAAAAATTTTTATTAATTTTTATTTGTTGGATTAATTCTAAAAATTGTGCCACGTTGTTCGTGGTGAGCAATGTCCAGCCTAACATTTACATTCGGAATTATATTTTTGCTTTCCAAATAATTTGCGATTGTGTTTACTGCCAAGTTGACAGTGTTGCTATGTTCGCTTATGTGCGAGAGAACAACTAGGCGCGTTCCAGAGTGAACAAGTTTTTCGATTGCTTTTGCACAATCCAAGTTAGATAGATGCCCGTTGTTGCTCGCAATTCGTTTTTTTAAAAATGGTGGATAGTTTGGATAGCTCATCAGCATTTCAGGGTCGTAATTTGCTTCCAAAAAGACGAGCGCACTCGATTTTATTGCTTCATAAACGGTGTCAGTGAAATAGCCAATATCTGTCACGATTGACATGACCGCATCGCTTTCGCTAATTCTATAGCCGACGCAATATTTGCTGTCGTGCGGAACGGGGAAGGGCTGGATATGCAAATCGCCGATATCAAAATCGCTGTCAAAATAATTTATCAAATCTCTAACGGTTGGCAATTGGTGGAACAAAATTTCACTTATGTAACTATGTGCATATATTGGAATATTGAAAGCTCGGGCATATTTTGCAACTCCTTTAATATGGTCGGCGTGTTCGTGCGTTATCAAGATTGCATTTATACTGTCTGGTGCAACGCCTAAACTATTGAGTGCATCCAAAACATAGGCAAGGGGTTTCCCAACATCAATCAAAATCCTTGCCTTTTCGCTTTCAATATATGTGCAGTTGCCGCTGCTTCCGCTCGCCAAATTACATATTCGCATATGTGCATTTTAACTTATTTTTAAAAATTTTGCAATATTTTTTAATTGACTTTTTATGTTTTTGATTTTATAATAAAAGCATGGAAAATATGGAAAGGGCTTATCTTGTTTGTCCGTATGTGGATATGGACGGGCAGGAATATAGAAGCAAAGAGTTAGAGCTGTTGGCTCGTTCTGCACTTTTGGATGTTGTTAAGTGCAATGTTTTTTTGGTTAAAGAATTAAATGCGCGCACATATTTTGGAATTGGCAAAGCGGAGCAAATTAGGGATGAAGTGGCAGAATTGAATGCCGATGTTGTCATTTTCGATTGTCCACTAACGGGCAGCCAACTAAGGAACTTAAATGAAATTATTGGCGTCAAAACAATAGACCGCACAATGCTCATATTAGATATTTTTGCTGGGCGAGCAAAGTCGGGCGAAGGCAAACTCCAAGTTCAACTTGCACAACTTAAATACACTTTGCCAAGATTAAACATGATGAACGCAAATAATAACAGGAGTTCGACTGGCGTTGGCATGCGAGGTGCGAGCGAAACAAAACTTGAATTGGACAAACGCAAAATACAAGAAGATATCACAAAACTAGAAAAAGAAATCAAAGAAATTGAAAAACATCGTCAAACGACAAGAAAACAACGCCTATCTCGCACAAAAAGTGTTGCTCTTGTTGGCTACACAAATGCGGGCAAATCCACCCTTATGAATGCGATTGCAAAGGCGGGGACATATGCGGACGATAGGCTGTTTGCCACCCTTGATGTGCTTTCAAAAAAAGTGTGGGACAATGGGGTGGAATATGTGCTGATTGACACGGTGGGATTTGTTAGAAATCTTCCGCATGAACTTATGTATGCCTTTTCCGCCACCCTTGAAGAAACACTTGATGCGAATGTGCTTTTGATGGTGGTTGATGCTGCCGACCCGCATAAATATGAGCAGATTGAAGTTGTTGAGCGGGAATTTAAACGCCTTAGCATCGATCCAAACAAGGTTATTTTAGTTTATAATAAGATTGACAAAATTGACAACGCGGATATTAAGACATTGAGATCTTATCCATATGACACTTGCTATGTGGAAGCTAAGGGCCAGAAAAACATCGTTCAACTAAAGCAAATGATTGTGCAGAAACTTAAAGAGTTTAGCAATTAAAATTTACAAATAAAAAATAAAATTTTAAAAAATTAGGTCAAATTTACAAAAAAATTATAAAAATGGGCATTATTTTTGAAATTTTAAAAAATTTTTATGGAGAATTTATGATAACAATTAGAAAATTTGAAGAAAGAGATAGGCAAGCAGTTAGAAAAATTTGCATGGACACGGGCAAAAAGAGTTTTCAAAAAAGCGAAAAGAAACGCGACTTTATTGGCATTGTTTGGATTGACTATTATATGGACTTTGAGCCAGAAAATATTTTTGTTGTGGACGATGATGGACAAGCGTGTGGCTATGTTTGCTGCTCGACCAATCGTGAATTATTCAATCAAAAGATGAAGGAAATCTATCTTCCAAAAGTTAAAAAGATTTCATTTATTCTTTGGCTTTTCACAAAAATTCTTGTTAAAACTTCATATAAATATGATGCAAAGTATGGCGGCGGTTTTCATATCAACATTGACGATGCTCATCAAGGCCTAAAACTTGGGCCAAAACTTTTAACCACAATGGGCGTGCATTTAAAAGGCTTAGGCTTTAAAAATATGTATCTTATAACCGCCAACAGAAAAACTAGGGGATATGGATTTTATCGCCATTTTGGCTTTGAAGAAGTGGGCAGATGCGGTGGCGGCTCGATTGCACTTGCCTATGATTTAAATAAGATTGAAGAAAATGTTAAAAAATATCTTAACAAACAAAACAAATCTCTTGTAAAGGGAGTCGAAATTAGCAAAAACACTTATCATTATTTAATAGATTGTTTAAATGATATGAAATTATACAATTTAGCTGAGAAGATAAAAGAAAGCTTGTATATTGATACTGCTATTGTGGATTTAGGTTTTAGAAAAGAGCCTGTATATATTATTGATATAGATGTGAAAGAGGAAGTCCTAGATAACATTATGAGTTATATTGAATCATTATATAAATTGGATTATGAAAAATATGATGATTATTTGGATGTATATAATTTTATTTTGTCAATAAAAAACAAAAATTAGAAATAAAAGATTGTTAAAATTTGGTCATATTTTCATAAATTAAAAAATATAATAAAGTTTACGAACTTTCGTAACACTTTTTTTATTTTGGCGTAGTATGTAGTATACAAAAGAAATTTTAAGGTACCAAAGAAAAACTTTTGTTATTACATACAAATTTTAAAACACATTAGGAGGAAATTATGTTCAACAATTTCTTTACAGGAAACGGTGACTGTGGTTGCGGCGGCAACACCAACACCGGTTGCGACATCTGCACATTAATAATTTTAATCTTATTATTATGCAATTGTGGTTGTAAAGATCCATGCTTCCTTATCATAATCTTATTGTTATTATGTGGTTGCAGCGGAAACAAGGGTAACAGCGGTTGTGGTTGCTAACGCCTAACGGTTGATGCCATTTTACAAAAGAAGAATTGAAAGATGCGGAAATCCGCATCTTTTTAATTTTAATTATGAAATTTTGAAGATAACAAGCCGAAATTTAGAAATGGACATCTTTTATAGTTAATTGCCTAACTTTTATGCATTGATTTTGACTACAAATTATATTTGTGAACTGAAACGGCACAAAATTATGGATTTTTATAAAATTCGACAGTTGTCGATGTTTGGATTCCCAATTCTAACAAAAATTTTTAAATTATTTTGTTAAAAACTATTGACATAACTTGTTGAATGTGTTATATTGAACTAGTATGAATAATTGTCCCCTTATGACTATATACAATAAATTGTATATAAGGGTGGGGAGAACAACTTAATAAGGAGTTAATGAATGGTTTCAAACACACTCAACATTAAAAAAGTAAAACAAGGAAGAGCCGAGAGAATGAGTTTTGCTAAAATTGATGTTCCTTTCACAATGGGACACTTGCTGGACATTCAATTCGATTCTTACAACAAGTTCTTAAATGAGGGTATTGGGGAAATCTTCAATGAATTTAATCCTATTGTAGACTACTCGAACAAGGCCGAGTTGTCTTTTCTTAGTTATACGATAGACAAAACCCCTAAATATTCATGGGCAGAATGCAAATATAGGCAAACGAGCTACACTGTGCCTTTAAAGGTTAATGTGCGTTTGCTTGTTAAGGAAACTGGCCAGATTATTGACCAAGAAGTGTTCCTTGGCGACATCCCTTATATGAGCAAAGATGGTGGCTTTATTTGCAATGGTGTAGAGCGTGTTGTTTTAAATCAACTTATTAAAGCCCCTGGCGTTATATTTGATGGCGAAATGAACAAGTATGGCCGCATGGACTATCATGGTTCAATTCAACCAAGCTATGGCATGTGGGTTGAAACCGAGCAAGTTAGTGGCGATTGCTTGCGTGTTATCGTTGAGCGCAAATATAAAATGAGCCTTGGCATAATTTTGAAATGTTTCGGTTATACAAATGCAGATTTGTATGATATTTTTGGTAAACACCCATTTTTGGTTAACACTCTTGAAAAAGAGCCGCAAAACACACAAGAAGATGCTCTTATCGAGTTTGGCAGAAAGACTCGTCCGGGCGAAATTCCTAACCCAGAAAACACTTTGTCTTATATAAACGACCGATTCTTTAATCAACAACACTATAATCTTGAAAAAGTTGGCAGATTTAAAGTTAACAAAAAATTGTCTGTTGCAAATCGTATAACGGATCAAGTTGCAGCAAGCGATATTAAACTTGGCAAAAAGATTTTTGCTCACAAAGGCGAAGTTATTTCGCACGACACCGCCTGGGCAATCCAAAATGCGGGCATCAAC
>CANQHS010000035.1 GCA_947623795.1 uncultured Clostridia bacterium
GAGCATTCGCTTCTATGGTTGAATTTAACACAGAAACCGACTTCGTTGCAAAAAATCCAGAACTTAGAGAATTTGCTCACAACATCGCAATGCAAATTGTTGCAAGCAAACCTATTTGTGTTAATATTAATGAAGTTCCTGCTGATAAACTTGAAGCAGAGCGCAACATTTATCGTGTTCAACTTCTAAACGAAGGCAAACCAGAAGCAATGGTTGACAGAATCGTTGATGGCAAAATCAACAAATATTATGAAGAAGTTGTGCTTATGGAGCAACCTTACATCAAAGACGAATCTGGCAAAAAGAAAGTTAAAGATGTTTTAACCGAACTTGTTGCAAAAATTGGCGAAAAAATCACAATTCGTAGATTTGTTTTTATGACAATGGGCGAAGGACTTGAAAAACGCAACGAAGATTTTGCTAGCGAAGTTGCAAAACAATCAAAATAATTAAAATAGCGGCTTATGTCGCTATTTTTTAATAAAACAAATTGTTTTTTGTTAGATTTTGTCAATAGAGAATTAAATTAAATTTTTAAATATAATTTTAGTTGCTATTTTTATTTAAATTTATTATTATACTTATAATAAAGATTTGTTAATTTAAATAATCTTTTCACAAAAGGAGTATTATGAACGAAAATGTTGAAATGGGTCTTATGGAATATGAGGAACAGTTGGATAAATGCTTTAATCATTTGATTGACGAATATATGCTTATTCGCGTAGGTAGGGCAAACCCAAAAGTTATTGAAAATGTTATGGTGGACTATTATGGAACAAAAACTCCACTTAAACAAACTTGCAACATAACAGTGCAAGATGCGCGCATGATTGTTGTTTCGCCTTGGGATGTTTCCACTTTAAGAAATTTGCGTGCCGGGTTGGAGGCCGCCAACACTGGGCTTTCAATTAGCGATGATGGTAAAATCATCCGCGTTGGCTTCCCAATGCTAACTGAGGAACGTAGGCGCGAATTCAGCAAGGACGCAAGAAAACTGCTTGAAGAATGCAAAGTTGCAATGCGAAATGCAAGGCGCGATGTGCTTGAGCAGTTCAAGACAATGAAAAAGAACGCAGAAATTAGCGAAGATGAATATAACTCACTTGAAAAAGACGTTCAAAAAAGCATAGATAATTATTCAGCCAAAGCAGACAACGCGTGCGAAAAGAAAATAGCCGAAATAATGGAAGTGTAGATGAATATTGAAGCATTGAAAAACGACCCCCGCATGCCAAAACATATTGCATTTATTGTTGATGGCAATGGCAGATGGGCAAAAAAAAGGCATTTAATTCGCTCATTGGGGCATAAAGCAGGGTTTGACAACCTCAAAACTCAAATAGAATTTGTGAGAGACCTTGGCATAAAGAATTTGTCCATGTATTGTTTTTCATGCGAAAACTGGAAGCGTCCGAAAGATGAAGTAGATTTTCTAATGGATTTATTTAATCAAATGTTGGACGAATTCAAGGCGGAATATTTGGATAAGGACATTCGCGTTATAATTTCAGGTGATATGGAAGATGAAAGAATTCCAGCCAAGGTTCGCGAAAAGGCAAAAGAAATTATGCAATTAACAAAAAATAAAGCCGGATTTGTCCTAAATGCTTGCATTAATTATGGCGGTAGGCAAGAAATCTTGAAGGCGACAAACGAGTTAATTAACGAAGGTGCTAAAAATGTTGATGAAAAACTTTTCACAAAACATCTTTACACAGCTGATATGTTACCGCTTGATTTTGTAATCCGCACAAGTGGAGAAAATCGAACAAGCAACTTTTTAATGTGGCAATCCGCTTATAGCGAGTGGTATTTCCCTAAAAAGTTATGGCCAAGTTTTACTAAGGGCGATCTTGTTAAAGCCCTTAAAATATATATGAATCGGGATAGGCGATTCGGCGGTGTAAAATCATGAAAAAACGAACATTAACAAGCATTTTTATCGTTTTGGCAGTGGCTTTAGTTGTGGCTGCCAAGTTTTTGCCGCACACTATTGGCGACTATATCTTTGATATCTTTATTTTGCTTTTAACTTTTGTCGCCAGTTTTGAAATGTGCCTATTGCTTGAAGCTAGGAACAAAACAGTTAATCGAATATTAGTTTGTTTTTATGGTGTTTTTAATTATGTTGTGCTGTTGATTTTTAAAAACATCGTTAGCTATTATTATGTTTTATTAATTCAATTAGGGCTTTTATTTATCTATTTTATAGCAACACTTTTAGTGGAAATTCTCGCAGAAAAAAAGTCATTAAAAGCAAACTTTTATAATAGTCTAAATAGTTTGATTGCCTATATTTATCCAACATTCCTTTTCACATCGTTTTTGTTCATAAATCATATTGATGAGTTCGCAGGGGTGAACCATATGTCGGTTATGTTAATTTTACTTGTCATAGCGACAACGTTCTTAACCGACACTTTTGCCTTTGTCTTTGGCTCTCTTATAAAAGGCCCAAAACTTGCTCCCAAAATAAGTCCAAACAAGACAATAAGCGGGGCTGTATCTGGCCTTGTTGGCGGCGTTGCGGGTGCAATGCTAGTTTTTGCTATTTTCTATAATATCCCACAGACTCAAATTATAATAACTTCATTTTCGTTATCTTGGTGGAAGTTCTTGATTATTGGACTAATCGGCTCAATCTTTGGGCAAATTGGCGATTTGTTGGAAAGCAAAATCAAGCGAGTTGCCAATGTTAAAGACAGCGGAAATCTCTTCCCTGGTCATGGAGGGATGCTCGACCGCATAGATTCAATGATATTAGTCGTGACATTTATGACAATCACGAGTTTAATTTTGATTGTGATTTAGAATATTTTATTGAAAAAACAACTATAATTAAGGGGAACAAATGTCTAGTTTATTGAGCGTTGCTTCAGTTTTTAGTTATATTGGCTACATTATTATAGCCATTGTTCTTTTGCTTGTTATGGTGTTAATTCATGAGTTGGGGCATTACACTGCTGGAAAAATCCTCAAATTTAAAATAAATGAATTTAGCGTTGGCTTTGGTCCAAAAATCTTCCAAAAAACAAAGAAAAATGGTGAAAAAATTTCCCTTCGAGCCTTCCCTCTTGGTGGATATTGTGCCTTTGAAGGCGAAGATGAGGACGGGAAAGAAAATCCGCAAGCATTTAATAATCAAAAGCCTTGGAAAAGGCTCATTGTTTTATTCTTTGGCGCGTTTTTTAACTTTTTAAGTGCAATTATTTTTTCATTTATATTGTTACTTGCAAATGGCTATGATCTAGTTCAAGTTAAAACTGTAAGTGCGGATTCAATTAACTATTCTATAGAGCAATCCGAAGGATTGAAGGCGGGCGACATAATATATGGTGTAGAAGATAGAAACATTGATTTTGTTGCCGACCAATACTTCAACACAATTATGTCGTCAAGTGTCTTAGATAAATACAAAACATACTCACCCAAAACGGAAGGTGGGAAGATTGGAGATGAACTCAAAGATTCTAAGTTCGAAACTGACGGAAAAACATATTATTTAGAATTGAAACCTCTGACATTTAAAGTGAAACGTAACAAGGAAATGATTGATGTTCATGGCTTCGTTAATGTCGTTTACGATGAAGCCGGCGAGTGCGCCGGATGGTCACTTTTAAGCACGAACATAAGAGATGATGGTGAGTTTGCGACAACTAGTTATAGATATTCTTTTGTTGAAGCACTAACTCAATGTATCCCTTTCACCTTTAAATGGGCTTGGAAAGTCTTGGTGGTGTTCTTCCAATTGATAACTGGACAATTATCCATCAAGGCGCTCGGCGGTCCTGTCACCACAATCAATATGATCGCATCGTCAGCTCAAATGAATATGATAAATATCCTTGTTTTGATGCCTGCTATTGCTGCCAATTTGGCAGTGTTTAATTTACTGCCAATCCCAGCGCTGGACGGATTCCAAATGGTGTTTGTGGTTATCGAGTGGATACGCAAAAAGCCGGTGAAACGCGAAGTGATTAATGTTATAAACAATGTTGGGCTGTTGCTTTTATTTGGCTTTGTTATAGTGGTGGACATCTTGCAATTTGTGCTATAAATTAAGGGTTGACATCCTTAATTTTTTTGATATAATTAAATCGTAAAAGGAAAATATGGAAAAAATAGAGTTTTTATCTACAATCTATCCTGGACTCAAATTCAAAGATGCAGTGTACACAGAAAAGACTAATACTTGCACTGTAAATTTTTTATATAATCCAGATAGTTTCAAACCTGCGCAAGATAATAGAAAAGTTATTTTGGACAAATTGATGGAAATAATAGGCAATTTTGTAAATATTGATCTAAATTTTATTTCATGTCCGCTAGATAAACGCGTGATAGCCAACCATACATACACTACAATTATCAACACATTTCCAGCAATAAGCAAAAATTTTACATATGATGATGTGTCTGTCGAAATCAACCATATGAATGTGCATGTTAAATTAAAATTGATGCCATCAATTTATGAATATGCGGTAGGGTTGAATAGGCAAAATTTGATTGCTGAAAAACTAAAGGAAAGTTTTTTGGCAGATTTCGTTGTTGAATTTGACAAAAAAGATGATATTGTTGATGTAAACGCCCACTACATAGAAAAGAACATGGAATTAATGGCAAGCATTAAAGAAGCAGAAGAAAAAACAGTCTATTCTTTAAGCGAAGTCAACAATATTATAGGTGAAAATGACTATACTGTCGCCACTGATTTCACCAAAACCAAATCGCCCGTTGAAAATGTGGTCATCTGCGGCGAAGTAACAAATGTTGCAAGGCGAAATTATACTCGAAAATATACTAAAAATGGGGAAGCAAAGGAAATCGAAAAAATATTTTATTCATTTACATTAAAATTGGAGAACAAATTTTTGTACTGCTCAATCTTCCCAAAACAAGCAGACGAAGCCAAAGGTGACTTGATTGAGCCGGGAATGAACGTTTGTTGCTTCGGCTCGTTTCGTGAATTCAATGGCAAATTGAATTTTACAGCATCAACAATAGCAAGATGCAAATTTAACAAAGAAGAAGTAAAGTCTGGCTTCAAACATGTTAACGAAGAATATCACACTGTTTTCCCACAAAAATATATAGACTATGAGCAAAGCGGCATTTTTGACCAAGAAAAAACCTTCCCGGGAAATTATGTAGTATTTGACCTTGAGACCACAGGATTAGAGCCTACAAAAGATGAAATCATTGAAATTGGCGCTTGCAAAATTGTAAATGGCCGCATAGATGAAACTTTCGCAACCTTTGTGAAGCCAAGCCGCCATATCCCAAAAGAAATAACGACGATAACCGGTATCACAGACGAAATGGTAAAGGATGCTCCTACAATAAACTATGTTTTGCCAGATTTCTATAAATTCTGCTACAACTGCACAATTGTGGCGCACAACACTCAATTCGATATGGGCTTCATTTATAATGCATCAAAAAAATTGTCATACAATTTCACAAATCCGCTTATGGACACATTAGAAATGAGCCATCAAAAGTTGCCTGGCCTAAAAAATTATAAATTAGGAACGATTGTAGATAAACTTAATATCGTGCTCGATAATGCCCATAGAGCAATAAACGATGCAACGGCAACCGCAAAAGTTTTTATAAAATTAATGTAAAAACTATTGATTTATTATTTTTAATATGCTATACTAATAATATAAAAGGAGTGGCGGTGCCACTCCTAACTTAGTTTTTAAGGGAGTTATATGAAAATATCTGATTTAGTTTATGAAACAATATCGCCACTTTTCAAAGATGATATAAAACTAGTTGAAGTGGAGTACACAAAAAAGCCAGATGGAATGCACCTTGTTGTTTATATCGACAAACGCGGCGGCGTTTCCATTTACGATTGCGTGAAAGTCAATGACCTAATTGACCCAGTGATTGACGAACTCAATCCAACGGACGATAAGCCTTATGTTCTTGACATTTCATCTTATGGCTTGGATAAACCGCTGAAATATGATTGGCAATTCAAAAACTACACAAACGAACTTGTTGACGTTAAATTATATAGAAAACTTGATGGCAGAAAACAGTTCACAGCCAAGCTGATAGACCACGATGAAAAGTCAACCCAATTTGAATTGGACAGCGAAGTTGTAACTATATCAAATGTAGATATTGCATATATCACACCATATATAGAGTTTTAAGGAGAAATTATGATTAATAAAGATTTTTTTGAAGCATTAAAAGATTTGGAAACGGAAAAAGGAATTAATGAAGAAGTTTTTATCCAAGCATTGGAGCAAGCTTTGACTGCAGCATATAAAAAGAATTGCGGCATGGCAAAAAATGCCCAAGTGAAACTTAACCCAGAGAAAAGCACAATAAAAATATATTCCTATCGCACGGTAGTGCAAGAAGTTGAGGACGAAGACAAAGAAATAAGCCTTGAAGAAGCACAACAAATCAAACATAGTTATAAAGTTGGCGATTTAGTTATGCAAGAAGAATCGACAAAGGATTTTAACCGTATTGCTGTTCAAACCGCCAAACAAGTCATCACGCAAAAAATTAAAGAGATTGAAAAACAATCAATTTATAAGGATATTGCAGAAAAAGAGGGTAAACTTATTGTTGCAAATGTAAAACGTATCGATTTGGACAATGTCTATCTTGAAATTGGAGGCACAACGCTTGAAGGCCTATTAACAAAAAAGGATGTTTTGCCAAACGACGACTTAAAGCCGGGTGATAGAATAAAAGTTTTCGTTCGTCACATTAAGGACGATTTCCGCGGCACAGTTGTCCAAGTTAGCAGAACACATCCAAACTTTGTTAGATTATTGCTCGAAATGGAAGTCCCAGAGCTTAATAATGGCGAAGTTTCAATAGTCAACCTAGTTCGCGAGGCGGGACTTAGAACAAAAATTGCAGTAACAACGACCATTCCAAATCTTGATCCTGTTGGAGCATGTGTTGGCAACAAGGGCAGCCGCATCAACTCTGTCATCAACGAACTTAAAGGCGAAAAAATTGATATCATTAATTATAGTGAGAATCCCGCAGACTACATTGTTGCAGCCCTAAGTCCAGCAGAAGTTAGCGAAATAACGGTTGACACTGCCGCCGGAGTAGCGAATGTGCTTGTTCCAGAAAACAAACTATCTCTTGCAATTGGCAAGGGCGGACACAATGTTAGACTAGCCGCAAAATTGACTGGTTATAAGATTGATGTTAAACCGGTTACTGCCAACACAAAAACAAAAGTGAACGATGTTGTTTCAACGGGCAGTGCGAATATTATATTGGACGACGATTTCTTTGACGACATAGACGAATAGGAGTCATATGCATATAAAACAAGAACGAAGATGCGTGGCTTGCAGAAGCAATAAGCCACAAAACGAAATGTTGAGATTTGCAAAAATCGACGGCAACATAATGATAGACGAAAAAAACAAACTTGGCGGTAGAGGTGCATATATATGCAAATCGCACGATTGCATCCAACTCGCCATCAAGAAAAAATGCTTAAATAAGGCTTTTAAAATGAATGTGGACAATTCTGTCTACGAAAAGATTGTGGAGTATGAAAAAAATAATTAGTTTGTTGGGATTTGCTCGAAAATCAAACAATTTAATAATAGGTCAAAGCAGTTTAAAAAGATTTGCAGGACATATTTGCTTAATAATGTTGTGTTCAACTGCAACTGAAAATCTAAAAAATTTAGCAAAAAATTTGTCCGAAAAGCATCATTGCCCAATAATTGAAACCAAAGTCCCGCTAGAAACATTATCAAATATAGAAGGCGTTAAAATTTTAGGCATAACGGATGAGAACCTTGCAAAAGGTATTATATTAAATAAGGAGAGTGTTAATATTGGCTAACGAACAAAAACAAGATTTTAATAAATCGATAAAAGAACTTCAATCAATGGTTAAGGATAAATTATTTATATCTTTAGCCGAAAAGTTTTATAATTTAAAACTTGAAATGGGTGCATTGGTAAGACAAGTTAAAGAAAAAGAAAATGCACTTTTGGTTGGAGAAAATAACAAAGTTAACAAGGTGGAAACACCCGAAACTCTTTCAACGCCAAAACCCGAACCAAAACCAGCCACTCCTATTGTGCTTAACGCTTCAAATACAAACGCATCCACAAAGCAAGAGAGAAAATCATTTATCCCAAACAATCAAAATGCTCAAAACAATCAATTTAAAAAGCCAAATGGTCAACAATTTATCAAAAAACCATTTAATAACAACTTTAAACAAAACAATCTAAATCCAAATGCTCAAAAAAATCCTAACTTCAAGCCGGGCAATAGACCAATGCAAAAACCACTTCTTAATAGAGACAACAAGCAACGCCCAGCAATAAACTATGCTCAACCTGTCATAACTGCAAGCCCAGCGAGAAACTTTGCGAACAAGAAAAAAGAAGTCCATTTTGAAGAAAAACATCAATATTCAAAGCGAGACTTGTTAAAACGCGGCATGATTGAAGAGGAAGAGAGCACCAGAGATATTGTCCGCAAAAATAGAGTAAAGAAAAAAGAAGTTACCACAGTTGTTCAAGAAAGGCCACAAGGTCCAGCAATTATCAACACGGATAATATCACAGTCAAACTCCTTTCCGAAGTTAGCGGCAAGCCGGTTAGCGAAATCATCAAAAAGTTCATG
>CANQHS010000036.1 GCA_947623795.1 uncultured Clostridia bacterium
TTCACATTCAAGCCACAGCCAACAACACACTTGTATCTTTAACAGATAGTCAAGGCAACGCCTTGGCACAAAGCAGCGCGGGCGCTTTGGGCAACCGTGGTGCTAAAAAAAGCACTCCTTTTGTGGCTCAACAAGTTGTTGAAGCAGTCCTTAAAAATGCATCAAATTTTGGCATAACCAAAGTTGGTATTTTAGTTAAAGGTGCTGGCGGCGGCAGAGAAGCTGCTATCCGCGCGGTTGGCGCATTTGGGCTTCAAATTTTGTACATTAAAGATGTATCTCCAATCGCTCACAATGGTTGCAGACCACCTAAGGCAAGAAGGTTATAGGAGGAAATATGGCAAGAATAACAGATCCAGATTGTAAACAATGCCGCAGGGAAGGTTGCAAACTTTTCCTTAAAGGCGAAAGATGCTTAACAAAATGCTCATTCGACAAACGCCCTACTATCCCAGGTGTTCACGCAACAGGGAGAAAGAAGGTTAGCGAATATGGCATCCAGCTAAGAGAAAAACAAAAAGTTCGCAGAGCCTATGGCATACTTGAAAAACAATTTAGAAACTATTATGAAAAAGCAACCCGCAGCAAAGAAAGCACTGGTTGGGCTATGCTTAAAATGCTTGAATTAAGGCTCGACAATGTAGTTTATCGTATGCAAATCGCTTCTTCTCGTAGCGAAGCAAGACAAATTGTAACTCACGGTCATATAACCGTTAACGGCAAAAAGGTTAACATCCCTTCATACCAAGTTAAGGTTGGCGATGTTATCGCTATTAAGGAAGGCAAACAAAAACTTGAAATGTTTGCAAGCCTAAAAGAAGGCAAGGCCGTTACTCCAAAATGGTTGGAATTTGACACAGCAAGTTTAACAGGCAAAGTGCTTGCACTTCCTGAAAGAGAAGATATCGATCTAAATATTCAAGAACACTTGATTGTAGAATATTATTCAAGATAATAGGAGAGTTTTATATGATGGAAATTGAAAAACCAAAAATACAGTTGGAAGAACTTGATAACGGTGCTCACGCTATCATAACTGTTGAACCGCTTGAAAAGGGCTTTGGCATAACAATCGGCAATATGTTGAGAAGAACATTGTTGAGTTCGCTTCCTGGGGCTGCAATTGTTGGCGTGAAAATCAAAAAAGTTTTGCACGAATTTTCAACAATAAAGGGCGTCAGCGAAGATGTTCCTGACATTGTGCTTAACCTTAAAGCCATTGCTGTTAAAACTGAAAATACAGATGAAGATTTTCATGGCACAATGACACTTAAAAAGAAAGGCTCTGCTGTTTTGTATGCAAAGGACATTAAATGTGGCGATGGCATAACAATTATGAATCCGGACCAATATATCTGCACTCTTGACGATGATGCCGACCTAGACATCACAATGTATGTTGGCAGAGGCAGAGGATATGTTCCTGCAAGTTTAAACAAAGATTTTTCAGATGAAGTTGATTTCATTGCAATAGACTCTCTATTTACTCCAGTTAAAAGAGTGAATTTTGAAGTGCAATCAAGCCGCGTCGGCAGAAGTTTGGATTATGACAAACTTGTGCTTGATGTTCAAACTCGTGGCACTGTTAGTGCTAAAGAAGTTGTTGCATTAAGTGCTAAACTTATTAATGATTACGCTACTATGTTTGTGGAATTGGTTGAAGGTATGGACGGCGTTAACATCTTAGTAGCAAGAAAAGAAGACGAAAGAACAAAACTATTCGAAAAACCTATTGAGGAAATGGAACTTAGTGTTCGAAGCTATAACTGCTTGAAGCGTGCCGGCATCGACACCATTGGCGACCTCGCAAAGAAGAGCCGTGGCGAAATGATGAAAGTGCGTAACATGGGTGCAAAATCTATGGAAGAAGTTATCAAAAAACTTGAAGACTATGGCCTAACCCTTGAGGGCAACGATTATTAAGGAGAAATAAGATGAAAGTGAAAAAATTAGGTCGCCCAACCGAAGAAAGATTATCAATCATGCGTAACCAAGCAACCGACCTTCTTTGGCATGGCAAAATAGAAACCACTTTGGCAAGAGCAAAATCACTTCAAAGTTACACAGAAAAACTTTTAACTTTGGCAATCAATTCTTATGAAGATGTTGTGACCGTTACAAAAACAACATTGAACAAGAAAGGCGAAAAAGTTAATCGCGAAGTGATGAACGATGGCCCTAAAAAACTTGCTGCTAGAAGAAAAATTATGGCAAAAACATACACTGTTAAAGAGCAACGCAAAAAGGGTGAAAAGAAGGCAGACTACCTTGCTCGTATCGACAACATCAAACACCCATTGCTTGAAAAAATCTTTAACGTTTATGCACCAAAGTATGCAGAACGCGCAAAAGAACTTGGACAAAAAGGTGGTTACACTCGCATTCTTAAAACAGGGTTAAGAAAAGGCGACAATGCTCAAATGGCTATCATTGAATTAATTTAATGGACAATTCATTTGTCCATTTTTTATTGATAAAAATTTGATGCTAAAAAACGAAAAATTTTTATAGTAAAATTTTAAATTTAATTTTAAAAATAAAAATAAAAAATAAAAAATTTTTTAAAAAATCGCTAAAAAAGCGGTTTTTTTTGATTTTTTGCTATATTTTTTAAATATTTTAAAAATTTTTTTGTGATATTTTTTTATTTATGAAAACAAAAAAAATAAATTTTAATTCCATTTTGAAATATTTTGCATTATTGTTTCTTTTTTTGTGCTTAGCAAATGCAAACATAAATAATATAAGTCCATTTATTTATGCGTTGTTTTTTGCTTGCTTATATGTTGGACTTGATGAAAAGCTAACAGCAATTTTTGCGCTTTCTAGTGCGGTCATCGTGGATTTTTCGTTGCAAACATTTTTTGTTGCAATAAGTTCGATTGCGGTCGGATTAATCGCTTTTTATTTACATAAATTATTTAAAAGAAAATTAAAATTAATTCCAACTTTTATTCTTTTTATTTTATCTTTAATAACATATTTTTACTATAATTTTTTTGATTTTAAAATTGTTTATTTTCTTTTGCTTGGAATAATTTCGCTATATATTTTTATTGTTGTTGCCCAAGTGTTGCTTTTAAGAAATAATTGCTTTAAATTGACGCTTGACGAAACGATTTGCTTTTTGTTTTCTTTTGCTTTGTTGGGGTTAGGGCTAGCAAATGTTACGATTTGCAATCTCGCAATATATCGATTCATTTTGATGCTTGCAATTTTCATTTTAATTTCAATCAACAATCCAATGCTAACTTTTTCGTTAACGCTTGCGTTCGCGTTTGGCGTTGGAATAGGAAAGATGAGTTTGTTGCCGCTTGCCGAGTTCGCTCTCGTTGCCTTGATGGCGGGGATTTTTCCTATGCCACACAAATTTAAAATTTGTTTTTCAGTAATTTTATCCGATATATTAATTCAATATCTATTTTTTGCAAAAAACATAATTTTGCTTTACGATTTATTGCCAATTCTTTTGGCGTCGATAATCTTCTTGATTTTGCCAAACAGAGTGCTAAATAATTTGAGCGATGTCGTGTATGTTAAGAAGAGCGAGATGAGTTCGCGCAATTTAATTAACACCACTAGGAAGTCAATCCGCAGACGCCTTAGCGAACTAAGCAATGTGTTTTTGGACATGAAACAATTGCACCTAAACATGGTCAAAAAGGATTTGACAAAAGAGGAAACAATCGCCATGCTTTCTCGCGAAATTTTAAACAATTGTTGCAAGGATTGTTTGGACAAAAATAAATGCACGCGAAGTTTGGGTTTGGACAACAAATCCAATCTTGAACTCATGATTGAAATCGCGCTAACTAAGGGCAAAGTTTCGCTTTTGGATATCCCCTCATCATTAATTAATAGATGCGGAAAAGTGAACAATCTCGTTAGCCTAACGAATCGTCTTGTGGACGAATATAGGCAATATAAAAGTATGGTGGCAGACGTGAATAATGTAAAAATTCTGCTCGCCGACCAAATGGGTGCGGTGTCCAACTTGCTTTTAAATATTGGCGATGAAATAAACAGCAATGTCTCGTTTGATATGGCAAGGGAAAACAAAATAATTTCGCGCTTGTTGAGTTTAAACGTTGAGTGTAAAGAAGTGCTTCTTTATAGCGAAAAAAATAATGATTTAAGCGCGGTGATAATAACAAAAGCGGACGAAACTTTTAATCCAATAATCGAAAAAGTGCTAACAGAAGTGATTAAATCCCCAATGCGAATCACTAATATAACTCCGCTTGAGGATGGCGGCTATAATTCGATAACCTTGCACAAGAAAAATAAGTTCGATTGCGTGTTTGGGCTGGCGGGCTGCAACAAAACTGGCAATGAAGTGTGCGGCGACTGCCACAGCATAATCCGCCTATCTGGAAATCGCTTTTTGCTCGCCTTGTGTGATGGCATGGGTGCGGGCAAATCCGCTCATGACATGAGCGCAATGACATTAGGACTAATTGAAAATTTCTATAAGGTCGGCTTCGATAACGACATCATTTTGGAAAGCGTAAATAAACTGCTTTCTGTCAGCAATCAGGAAAATTATTCCACTCTCGACGTCTGCCTTGTGGATTTGGACAAAGAGATTGTGGATTTCATAAAAGTTGGCTCGCCATTTGGCATAATAAAGCGCGACACAAGCATAGATTTGATTGAGGGCGGTGCATTGCCAATTGGGGCGCTGGACAGCATAACCCCAGTGACCCACAAAACCACAATCAGCACAAAGGACATGATAATAATGTTCACAGACGGAATAACGGACGCGTTCCAAACGCAAGACAACTTGATTGAATATATTTCAAAACTTGTCTCCACCAATCCGCAAACGATAGCCGAGAGCATATTAAACGAAGCCTTGCATTTAAATGGCATGTTCGCCAAAGATGACATGACCGTGCTTGTCGCCCGCACTTATTTAAAAAACTGACATTTAAGAGATACACTCCACGCGCTTTATGCCCCACAAGAACTAGTTTCGAAGTGGGGCGAATTGTCGAAGGATCTGCCAGCACTCCACTCAGAATGACATGCCAAAAATTTTTTAAAATTGCGGAAAATGGCAGCAAAATTCACAAAAAAAATAAAAAATACACTAATTTTTCATAACTTATTGCAATTTTTTGCGTTTTGTTGTATAATCAACTTAGGAGAAAAGTTATGGAACAAGTTATTGACTACATCAAAAAATATAATATGATAAAACCGGGCGAAGTTATCGGCGTCGCATGCTCAGGCGGGCGAGATAGCATCGCATTGTTGCATTATTTAAATTCAATCAAAAACGAGTTGGATTGCGAGATTGTGGCTGTAACGGTCGATCACGGAATCCGCGCCAACAGTGCGTTAGATGTGGACTTCGTTATGCAATTTTGCAAGGAAAACAAAATTAGGGCATACAAGTTTAAAGGCGAGGCACTAAAAGTTGCAAAAGAGGAAAAATTGACGCTCGAACAAGCGGCAAGAAAAGTTAGATATGGCGTGTTTGAAACGCTTATAAAAAAGGGCCTTGCGGACAAAATCGCGCTCGCTCATCATATGTACGACCAAGCCGAAACCGTGCTTTTGAACATCCTTCGCGGCAGCGGGCTTAATGGCGCGAGGGGGATGGAGCCAATCCGTGACGGAATCTATATCCGTCCACTTCTCAACACCCCGCGTGAAAATATCATGGCGTATTTGGACGAAAACAGCCTTGAATATGTCGAGGACGAAACGAACAGCGACAACACCTACGCAAGAAACTACATCCGCAATGTGGTCATGCCAACTTTGAGAAAGCAATTTAAATCAGCCGACCGCAACATCGTTAAATTCGCGTCCCTTTGCGCAAAAGATGACGATTACATCAACAAACAACTCAACCTTGGCACAATCATCGAAACAAAGGACATGGTCAAACTTCCGCTAACCTATTTTTATCAGGACGAAGTCATAATCAACCGCATTTTGATGAAAGTTTTCAAAAAATTCGTCAGCCAGGACATCGAAAGCAAGCATATCAACATGGTCCGCGAATTCGCCCTTGAAGCCCAAAACGGAAATGTAATAAGCTTGCCATTCAAAATCAAAGTTTGCAAGGAATATGACTACATCACAATAGGCACAATCAAAAAACACGAAATTTCAAGCGACTATCCATTTAGAAGCGGAAAAACCAAAATTGCAGAATATGGAACAATTCGTGCCACGCAAAGCAAAATCCGAACAGAGCAAAAACCGCATCAACACATCATCGATGCGGAAAAATTGCCCGCAAACGCAATCTGGCGCTTTAGACAGGAAGGGGACATCTTCTCCCCGCTCGGCCTAAACGGCAGCAAAAAGCTAAAGGACTATTTTATCGACAAAAAAGTGCCATTGCGCATGCGAGATAACATCCCCGTTCTTGCGGTGGATAACAAAATTTTGCTGGTGGCGGACATCGAAATTGCGGACGAACTCAAAGTTACCGACCAAACCACTCAATTCTACAAAATCACCTACGAAAAGGATATTATTTAGTCGCAACCTTCGCCATTGCTAGTTTGTTTCGCTTTGCTCACAAACATAAGCCTTTTGCTTGGTTGCTCCTCTCATATGAGGGACAACCAGCGGGGCTGTTTTTCCCTCATTGCTCCTTTTCCATTTTTAAAGAGGAGTTATTGAGGGATACGCTCGACTTCGTGTCGGCACATGTCATTCTGAGCTCGTCGAAGAATCTGCCGACACTCCGCTCGGTATGACAGGGGAATGCGTTTTCTGTTTGGGAGATGCTTCGACTTTGCTCAGCATGACAAAAAGCGGCGAAAAGCCGTTTTTTGTTTTTTTATTTAATATAAAATAAAGTGTAAAATCAATTGACATTTATTTTTTTTCATTGTATTATAGTTCTAACTACGAACTCTATGCGCTTTTTTATGCGTTTGCAAAAAGCCTATTTATAAGGAGAAGCTATGAACACTAAAAGTAAGATAGTGTTGGGCATTAGTGTGGCGTGTTTAGTGTTGTCAATCGCGATCTTGGCGGTTGTCTCCATCTGGGCATCAACCCGCCAAACAATCACTTCCGACATAAACATCTCGTATGTTGCGATGGAAGTGCGCGGCTCCGCCTCCGCCCGCTGGAAAATTGGCGAACTTGGCGATTGGCGGTATATGACGGTTAACGGCGCAGCAGACGGCGACACCGAACTTCGATTTGAAGATGACGAACTCACAAACGCCGTCCTTAAACCTACCCAAAACACAATCAAATTGTCTAGCGAAAATAACTTTGTTGTTTTTGAATATATTTTCACAAATGATTTGGACAAAAGCTATGTTGTGGACCTCATAAATAAATCCACCTCAAGCAGCGACTCAAATTTTTTAATCTTTTCCGTTTCAACGGATGAACGAATTGTATCCAATTTCGAACAATCAATCAATTCCACTTTCACCGATTGGCAGGTCAGCACCGTCCAACCAAACGGCACCCACTATGTCTATTTGCTCGCTCATATCCAAGATGTTTCAAAAAATGCAAACTACGATGGCTCGCTTAGCTTCACCCTCGATGGTCAAGACTATTCCGAATATTTCGAATTCGCCGGCGGCACAATCACAGCCGTTAACGAAAATCTTTCCACCATCCGCGTTCCATCCAAAATTAACGATCAAAGTGTAACCACAATTGCATCAAACGCATTTGCAAACGCCACCAACCTCACCGAACTCATAATTCCAGATAGCGTAACCTCAATTGGTGCGCGCGCCCTTAGCAATAGTTTAACCAAACTCAAATACATCCAAATCCCATTCGTCGGCGGTGTCAAAACGGGTGGCACATCTTCTAACGCATTCTTTGCTTACATCTTTGGCGCAACTTCTAATAGCGGCCAAAATTCATATGTTTCAACCAGCCTAACGAATGTGGTTGTGTCTGGTGGAAATATCCCAGACTATGCATTCTACAATTGTATTAGATTAACGAGCATAACACTTCTAAATGATGCAACAAGCATAGGGGAAAGAGCATTCTATTATTGTAGCGGATTAACAAGCATAACAATTCCAAGCACTGTAACAAGCATAGGGGATTCTGCATTCCGCGGTTGTTACGGATTAACAAGCATAACCATTCCAAGCAAGGTAACAAGCATAGGGGAGGGAGCATTCTTTGCTTGTAACGGATTAACATCAATCACGATAGACAGTCCAGACATATATAAGGCATTGACTAGCACTTCAATAACCACTTGTGGCGGTATATTGAGTTATATTGGGAGCGGGGAGAAAGTTTATGTGTTGTCATCGGTTGTTAGTTCAACAACAAACACATATATAAACAGCACATCATGGTACTCCAGCAAGACAACCAGTGGCAACTATACAGTGTTCACGAAAAAATAGAATATGTCATTCTGAGTGGAGTGCCAGTGAGATACGTTCGACTCGCTAAAGCTCACTCAGTATGACATCACTGGCACGGAATCGAAGAATCTCTACCATATGACAAAAATAAGG